>NZ_JBQHUL010000038.1:0-31177 GCF_052065235.1 Blautia sp. HCP28S3_G10
GGTGAATGTTGTTGTCTTGCCATAGTTGGACTCCTTTCGTTATAAAAATCATACGGGAAATCCAACTTAGAAACAATGATTTTTTTGTCTTAATTTATGGGTTCATTATATCTCTCTATCCACTATGGTGTTGATAAATGTAAACAATGCACCTACGAATTTGAAATATCCCAAGAAGAATCTGATGAATTTTCAAAAAATTTTGAAGAAATTACCTTTTGTAGACTTCATAAATCTTGTAATCTACCAAATAATTTATTTAGTTTAAACAAAAATATCCAATCTCATACTTAATTATTATTGTCATTTGATTGTCACGAAACATAGAAAAAGCCCGCAACCCCGCATAAATGCTGGGATTGTGGGCTTTACTCTCCTATTCAAACTCAATCGTTCCTGGTGGTTTGCTGGTCAAATCGTAGAATACGCGGTTAACGCCTTTAACTTCATTAATAATACGATTCATGACTTTGTTGAGTACGGAGTACGGGATTTCTGCTGACTCAGCGGTCATGAAGTCGATTGTTTTTACTGCACGGAGAGCAACTGCATAGTCATATGTTCTGAAATCACCCATAACACCTACGCTACGCATGTTTGTCAGTGCTGCGAAATACTGATTCGGCATCCAGGACGGTAATTCGCCGTGTTCTTCTTTATATTCAGCTGCTGCCTTGTCCACTTCTTCACGGTAGATATAGTCAGCATCCTGAACAATTTTAACCTTTTCTTCTGTTACTTCTCCGATGATACGGATTCCAAGTCCCGGTCCCGGGAATGGCTGACGGAATACAAGTTTCTCTGGAATTCCAAGTTCCAGTCCTGCTTTACGAACTTCGTCTTTGAAAAGATCGCGAAGTGGTTCGATGATTTCTTTGAAATCAACGAAATCCGGAAGACCGCCTACGTTGTGATGTGATTTAATCACTGCGGATTCACCGCCAAGACCACTCTCTACAACGTCCGGATAAATAGTTCCCTGCGCAAGGAAATCCACTGCTCCGATTTTCTTTGCTTCTTCTTCAAAAATGCGGATAAATTCTTCACCGATGATCTTACGTTTTGCTTCCGGCTCTGTAACTCCGGCTAGTTTGTCGTAATATCTCTGCTGTGCATTGACACGGATAAAATTCAGATCAAACTGACCATTCGGTCCAAATACACCTTCTACTTCATCTCCTTCGTCTTTACGAAGAAGACCGTGATCTACAAATACGCAAGTCAGCTGTTTACCGATTGCTCTGGAAAGAAGTCCTGCTGCAACGGAAGAATCAACTCCGCCAGACAGAGCAAGGAGCACTTTTCCATCGCCAACTTTTTCACGGATTTCTTTTACAGTATGCTCAACAAAAGCGTCCATCTTCCAGTCTCCAGCACATCCGCAGACACCAAGCACAAAGTTGGACAGCATTGTCTTACCTTCTACTGTATGAAGAACTTCCGGATGGAACTGGATCGCATACAGGCTCTTTGCTTCGTTTTCTGCTGTAGCTACCGGACAGTCTGCTGTATGTGCGGAAATTTCAAATCCAGGTGCTGCTTCGGAAATATAATCTGTATGGCTCATCCAGCAGATTGTTTTCTCCGATACATTTTTGAAGATTTTGGAATCTTTCTTGTCGATCAGAACTTCTGTCTTTCCGTATTCGCTGACGGATGCTTTTTCAACTTTTCCGCCAAGGACATGCATCATAAGCTGTGCGCCATAGCAAAGTCCAAGTACCGGAATACCAAGCTCAAATAATTCTTTCTGGTAAGTCGGTGAATCTGCTTCGTAACAGCTGTTCGGGCCGCCGGTAAGGATAATTCCCTTAGGATTCATCTCTTTGATCTTTTCAAGATCTGTCTTGTAAGAATAAATTTCGCAATATACGTTACATTCTCTGACACGTCTTGCAACCAGCTGATTGTACTGACCACCAAAATCAATTACAATAACTAATTCTCTTTTCAAGGCTTTCCTCCTGTTTCCCTATAAACTCATCTTTTGAATCTGTTTTTCATTATAAATGAGTGAGCGAACTTTTACAACGACTAATTTTTGCCGTGAAAAACTTATTTTCAACTCTTCTTTATAAAATTTATTTCTTTTTTAGAAAATCCTCACGTTTTCTTCAACTTCTTATCACAGTTTCATCACAGATTCCCGGTATATTAATAAGCAAATAAAGCAAACGCTTTTTTACATAGATATTTTTCTTTTTCATACTCGCCGGGCACTGGTTGCCCGGCCCTCCTTCTTTTTAACACCAAAAGTCCCGATAAAAATCATTGTTTCCACATCAAAAGGTACATTCAAGAAATTTTGCATCGAGAAATCTCCTTTACCTTCAAATCGATGTCAATCACCAAGCATATCGGATTTTTCTGGCATCGAAAAACCTATCATGTGTTAAAATCGCTGTAAGATTTCCCCCAAATGTAGTATATCTGACATCGCAAAATAAATCTCTCACCAAAATTGATGCTTTATCAAGAGAAATTTCTTGTTTTACGCAATGTCTGTATTGTATAATACAGTTATTATAAGGGGTGAACAAGCATATATGGACAAGCAATCTCCCCCTGACATTAAGCCAGCTAAATCAACATCAAAGATTGTTCCTATTCTAATTTTTCTTCTTATAATTTTGATTGTTATACTAATATTTACATATTATCCGCAACTTGGTAATTTAAATTTATGGAAATAAAGCCTGTCAATCAGGTCTTTTTTCAAAATAAAAATGTGCTGCAATTAGATTGCATGTAAGAAAGGTGTGGGGTGAAATGCAGAAAAGGGAAGGTATTATGAAAAAACAAATAAAAAAAACTTTATCTATCTTGTTAATATTATCTTTAATTGCAATAATGGCAATACCTGTTATGGCAAAAGATAACGGTACCTGGACACTAGAACAAAGTGTGGATGATTTCGGGGATAAAAGCGGAAATCCTGTTATACAATCAGAAATCACTGGCACATTCAGTAATACGGCAACCTCAGAGAGTGATTTAAAAGTTATTGCATATATTATATCAGATGACACCGGAACTATTGTTGGAGAGGGAAAATATGTTTTAGCATTTCGTCTTTTCGAATACGGCGATCATGTGGCAACTTATATATCGTCTGATAGTAAAATTTTAAAAACAAAAATTGGTGATACAGTAAATGAATATGAATTATCTGGAAGTGCACCAAATGGTGATTTATATGTAGATGTGAACACTGTAGTTTCTGAACTAAACACAGCAGAAGATATAGACAATTATATATCTGGTCAAAATAGTAATTACGGTGAAGCAATCGCCAAACAACTGGTAGATGGTAATGATATAAAATGTGTTATAAAAATCGGTTCATCTAAATATAATTTTGTGCTGGAGTCAGGAAATATCAAAGATGTATTTGATGAGCTAATGCAAGACGGAAATCATAGCTTACCACAGGATATAGAAGGCCAGGAAGTAAGGCAGCAAAATCAGGAAACAGCTAAACAAGAACAGGACGAACTTGAAAAATCTCAGGCAGCAGAAGATTATTATAAATCAATGCGAAACTTTTTACTTTCTGTAACTACAGGAGAACCTCAAAGAATAGATGTATATGAAGATAATTATTTAAACGCACATTATACGGAATATCCTATTTTGACACAAGAAGAATTAGAAAACGCTTTTCCAGGACAATATTTGATTTATTCTTTCGGAATAGGAGCAACTCTTGATGGCGAATACATTAATCTGGCAGAAGATGGAAACGAGCATCTTTTAGGATATTACAGAGCAAATGATAGTTCTTTTCAATCCAGAGAAGATTTTAATCCTAATTACGAAGAAATTCAGGGATCCTGGAAAATTGAAGATGGAAAACTAACAATACCTGGCATGGGCCCAGATGGTGATTCGTACGAAATCAGGGATACTGGATATGAGGGATACTACTTAATGTCATATTGGTCTAAAAAAACAGGTACTTCAGATGTACCTGGTAAACTAATAGTTGCAACAGATGATAACCAAAATCTGTTATATAGCTTACCAGATGAATAAATATATGATAAATAAGGAGTGGATGGCATCCGCTCCTTTCTCATGTATCTTTATAATAGCAGTGTATGTCTATCCTCCTGAAATCTCCGCAAACCCACATAAACAAAGAAAAAACACCGTCCCCGCAGCTCTCATATGTCTGCAAAAACAGTGTCTCTACTGCGCCTTCAGGGGTTCGAACCCTGGACACCCTGATTAAGAGTCAGGTGCTCTACCAACTGAGCTAAAAGCGCACATTTTATTCATTTGGCGTTGGCTGATTTCTCAACGCAAGAATCATTATATGAAACCTCGACATAAAAGTCAAGAAAATTTTTATTTTTTTTTCAAAAAGTTTATTTTTCTTTTTTATTTTTCCCTCCCGGACTGAGTGTGTCCAGGAATTTATCCAGTTCGTCAGCATTCTTTCTTATTTTGTTCAGGCAGCTGTCCGCACACCTGTGATCATAGCTGAACTGCGCCATCATTGCCTGCAGACGGCTGCTTCCTTTTTTTGACGGCATATGATTCTCCTTTTCCCGTCTGGTCGAAACCAGTCAGGCATTCTTTCTATATCATATGCAGCACCGGCGTAACTGTTCACTGACAAAATTTCATAAATCAAACGAACAGTTACCCCATGCTCCTGGATATATCAGATGTGAAATGACTCCCAACTCTGTAGGTGGCGAGCAACAAATCAGTATCAGTGGTGGGAGTCAATCCCCATCTGATATAACATTATTTATAAGAAGCGATCAGTTTACAGATCGGATTTCCCATGGAAGAAAATTTCTCCTCATACTCTGTCATAACATTTCCTTCCACCATCTCTTCTTCATGGTGAAGGTCAAAAGAATACGCCAGCAGATTCCAGTCTGCCTCTTTTACTTCTTCAAGTGAAAATTCAAAGAGCTCCCGGTTGTCTGTTTTAAATTCCACGGTTCCTGCCGGATCAAGGATTTCTTTGTATCTGGCAAGAAATTCCCTGGAAGTAAGACGTCTTTTCGCATGTCTTGCCTTCGGCCACGGATCGGAAAAGTTCAGATAAATACGCTTTACTTCGTCTTTTTCAAAGACCTCCGGAAGCAGTCTTGCATCCATACACATAAATTTCAGATTATCCAGTTTTTCTCCTGCTTCTTCCAGTTTTTCTCTTCTCTGAAGTGCCCTGAGAAGTACACTGTCATACATCTCAATCCCTACATAATTGATATCCGGATGAAGCCTGGCCATGTCCATGAGGAAACGCCCTTTTCCCATTCCTACTTCGATATGAAGCGGATTTTTCTGCGGAAACTGTGTGTCCCATTTTCCGCGGCATTCTGACGGATTCTGCACTACATATTCACTTCCTGTAATAGCATCTTTTGCTCCTGGTATATTTCTAAGTCTCATATATCCTCCTGCACATAATGTGTCAAATTTACTGTTATACTGCTGTTTATATTTCTTTTCCGCTATTCCCGGACATCGGTCCAAAGCATCTTTTATCATACAGGATTCACGAAATTACAGCAAGCAGTATTTTGACTTGTTCATACATAAACTGCCCTCAGCTGTTCATCCACACTATTCAAAATATTTATAGTGCCCCATTCAGCAACCTTGCATATATAATATAAAAATAATTATTATTTGTTGTACATTTTTTAATGGTATTTTTTTAACAAAAGGTGTATTATATGATAAAGTTCCCAAAAAGCAAGACAAAAGGAGTGTAAATATGGAACAGATTTTAAATAAGCTTTCCGAAATCGAAATAACTGCTGAACGCATTATGGAGGACGCAGATCGAAACAAAGCTGCTCTATCTGATGAAATGGAACGCCAGTGTAAAGCTTTCGATAACGCCCTTGAAAAAGAAACTAATCAGAAAATCCAGGAACTTCGTAACAATCTGGAAGACCAGAAAAACCAGGAAGTAACGATGCTTCGTCATAATACAGAAAAAGCCCTCGAAAACCTGGAAAACTTTTACAATCAGAATCACGGACAGCTTTCGGAAGATTTATTCCAGCAGCTTCTTGACCGCTGAAAGGAGTGATGCATCATGGGAAGCCTGCTTTCCTACAGCGGAATTTCGGCCAAAATACGTGCCATGCAGAGCAAACTTATCACAGAAGAACAGATTCAGGAAATCCTGCAGCTTCCGAATACCAGCCAGGCCATTGCCTATCTGAAACGAACACCGGAATATGCAGATATCTGGGCTTCTGTAAATGAAACAGAAACTCACCGTGGTCAGATTGAAAAGCTGCTGAAATCTTCTATTTTTATTAATTTTTCAAAGATTTATCAGTTTGCAAACTCAGAACAGCGAAAATTTCTTGAGCTTTATTCCAAGCGTTACGAAATTCGTGTCCTGAAAGAAATTATGACAAATATTTTTGACCACCGTAATACAGACCCTATTGATATTTCTCCCTACAGGGAATTTTTTCGCAAACATTCCAAGCTGGATATTGACCAGCTGATTACCTGCACTACTATGAGTGAACTCATAAATGCCATGAAGGGAAACGAATTCTACTATCCCCTTTCCCGCATCCAGAATCATGATTCTGCTCTTCTGTTTGATTATGGAATGGCACTTGACCTTTATTATTTCACTCAGATATGGCGTGTCCGCAAAAAACTTTTTTCCGGTGATGATCTCCGGCAGATCACCACTGCCTATGGTGAGAAATTTGATATGCTGAATCTTCAGTTTATTTTCCGCTCCAAGCGGTATTTTCATATGGCTCCTGCTGATATTTATGCACTGCTGATCCCTATGAATTATAAACTGAAAAAAGATGAAATCAGCAGCATTGTTGAGGCAAACACTTACGATGAGGCACGTGCCTTCTTCCGTAAAACTTATTACGGAAAAAAATATGAACATCTGGCAGCACATAATCTGGAAGAGTTTTATAACTATATGCTGCGCCAGACCCTGGAAAAAGAAGCCCGCAGGAATCCATATTCCGTAGCTCTTCTTTATTCCTACATGTACCACAAAGAACATGAAGTGAACCGGCTGACAATTGCCATAGAATGTGTTCGTTATGGTGTGTCACCGGATGAAGCGATCCAATATGTTCGTAATAACTAATTCCCGGAGGTATCAACGTGATTGAAAAAATGAAATTTTTAAGCATCACCGGGCCCAAAGCGGACATTGACAGAATGACAGAAACCTATCTTTCCAAGTATGAAATTCACCTGGAAAATGCACTTGCTGAACTGACAGAAGTTGCCAATCTGTCTCCGTTTTTGGAAATCAATCCTTACAGAGACGCTCTGAATACTATTGACAGTTTTTATGAGCAGCTTGAGGAACCGGAAAAGCTTATCCCCAAACCAATGGATATTGAAACTGCGCTGTCTGTTGTCAGTCAGGTCAGAAAACAGTCACAGAATCTGACTGCTGAAAAAGAACAGCTTCAGGCTCAGCATTCAGAAGTTCTTGATTCCCTGAAGATCATACGTCCATTTAAAAATCTGGATTATGATATTTCATCTATCCTGAAATTCAAATATATCCACTTCCGGTTTGGACGAATTGAAAAACAGTATCTGCAGAAATTTGAAAAATACATTTATGATAACCTGGATACTCTTTTCATTAAATGCGGTGAAGATGAACAGTATATCTACGGTATTTACTTTGTTCCCGAACATCAGGCCCACAAGGTTCACGCCGTATACTCTTCCATGCATTTTGAGCGCATCTATATGCCTGACAATTATGAAGGTACTGCTGCCGAAGCTTTTCAGGCTCTTGACAGCCGTCACCGTGATATCCACGCAAAACTGAATGCAAACAAGGACGCTTTTCAGAAACTGTTCAGTGACAACAAAGAAAAAATCGTTTCTGCAAAAGCAGTTCTCAGTTCCTGCTCTTCCAGTTTTGATGTCCGTAAACTTGCTGCCTGCACACAGGGGGACAATAATACCTTTTATATCCTGTGTGGCTGGATGACCGAAAAAGATGCTGTTGCCTTCCGGAAAGACATTCAGAATGACGACAAAATTTTCTGCCTTATGGAAGACCAACAGGCTCCTGCAAAGAAAAAACCGCCGACAAAACTTAAAAATCCAAAGCTGTTCAAGCCATTTGAAATGTATGTCAAAATGTATGGTCTTCCGGCCTACAATGAAATAGATCCGACCTGGTTTGTGGCACTCACTTACTCCTTCATCTTTGGCGCAATGTTCGGAGATGTCGGACAGGGTCTTGTTCTTTTCCTCGGCGGCATGATTCTTTATAAAACAAAGCACATGGATCTGGCCGGAATCATCGGATGCGCCGGTGTCTTTTCCATTTTCTTCGGATTCATGTACGGAAGTTTCTTCGGATTTGAAGATATACTCCACGCCATATGGCTGAAACCGATGAATGCAATGATGAACGTCCCTCTTGTAGGGCGTCTGAATGTAGTCTTTGTAGTTGCAATCGGATTTGGAATGTTTATCATTCTTACCTGTATGGTATTTAATATCATCAATTCGGTTCGAAGTCATGATGCCGAAAAAACATGGTTTGACAGTAATGCTGTAGCCGGACTCGTTTTCTATGGAGCCATCGTGCTTTCCGCAGGACTTATGATCTCCGGCAAAAAACTCCCCGGCGCCGCCGTACTTATTATTATGTTCGGTATTCCGCTGGTACTGATGTTCCTGAAAGAACCTCTCACCAATCTGGTTGAAAAGAAAAAAGAAATCCTGCCGGAACAGAAAGGCATGTTCTTTGTACAGAGTTTTTTTGAACTTTTTGAAGTTCTGCTCAGCTACCTTTCAAACACACTTTCCTTCCTGCGAATTGGCGCATTTGCAGTAAGCCACGCAGCCATGATGGAAGTTGTGCTCATGCTTGCAGGTGCAACAGAAGGCGGCAGTCCGAACTGGATTGTAGTCGTTCTCGGAAACATCTTTGTATGTGCCATGGAAGGTCTTATTGTCGGCATCCAGGTTCTTCGTCTGGAATACTACGAGATCTTCAGTCGTTTTTATGCAGGCAATGGCCGTGAATTCAGGCCGTTCAATAAAAAATCAAAATAATTTTTTATCATCAGGAGGACATTATTATGAACATGATCATTCAAATTGTAACCGCAATCGCTCTGATTCTCAGCATTATCGTACCTTTTGGCTACTTTTTCCTCGGCGAAAAATCCAAAAAGCGTTATAAAAAATCACTTGCAGCAAACTGCTTTATGTTCTTTGGCGTTCTGCTTGTAGCCACTGTTGTTGCATTTGCAGGAACTTCCAGCGTACAGGCTGCCGGTTCTTCCGCTGACGGACTTGCAACAGGCCTTGGATATCTTGGTGCCGCTCTTGTTACAGGTATTTCCGGTCTTGGTTCCGGTATCGCCGTAGCAAGTTCTGCAAGCGCAGCTCTTGGTGCGCTCAGCGAAGATGGTTCCCTTTTTGGTAAATCCATTATCTTCGTAGCTATGGCCGAAGGTATCGCTCTTTATGGACTGATCATTTCTTTCATGATCTTAGGTAAGCTTTAAAAGGCGGAATTTCTATGAAAATGTATTTAATCAGCGACAATGTTGACACTTACACCGGCATGCGTCTGGCTGGCGTAGAGGGCACCGTAGTTCATGAAAGAAGCGAACTGAAAGAAGCCCTCGAACGGACTATTTCTGATAAGGAAGTTGGAATCATCCTGCTTACTGAAAAATTTGGCAGAGAATTTCCTGAGATCATTGATGAGGTACGTCTTCACCATAAGACACCGCTTATCATTGAAATCCCTGACAGACATGGCACTGGACGCAAACCGGATTTCATCACTTCATATGTCAACGAAGCAATCGGACTTAAATTATAAGGAGTAACCCCATATGACAATTGATGAGAAGCTGCAGCATTTTTACGAGGTTTCCATAGAAGAAGCAAAAGAAGATGCCTCTCAGGCACTCGAAGAGCACAGACAGCACCTTGCAAAAATGCTGGAAGATCACAAACAGACTCAGAGGCAGAATGCAGAAGCACAGATAAAAGCAGAAACAGAACACGTGCGCAGAGAAGTTAATAAAGCACTCTCAGCAGAGCAGATCAACCTGAAAAGAGACTGGTCCAAGAAACAGGAAGAACTGAAACAGAAACTTTTTACTGAAGTAAAAGAAAAAGCAGTTCAGTTCATGACCACACCTGATTATGAAGAATATCTCTGCCGTAAGATCAGAGAAGCCAGAGACTTTGCCGAGGATGATGAAGTCCAGATTTTTCTTTCCGCTAATGATAAAGACAGATTAAAGACTCTGATTGAAAAAACGGGAGTTCCTCTCCAGATTTCCCAGGAAGATTTTCTCGGGGGCATCCGTGCAGAAATTCCTCAGAAGAATATTCTGATTGATAATTCTTTTTCAGAAAATCTTGCTTCCATGCAACAGGAATTCAAATTTGACGGAGGTCTGAACCATGAGTAAAACAGGTATTATTTACGGTGTCAACGGTCCTGTCATCTATCTTAAAGGAGATCCGGGATTCAAGATTTCCGAAATGGTCTATGTCGGACCTGAAAATCTGGTCGGTGAAGTCATCGGTCTGAAAAAAGGAATGACCACTATACAGGTTTTTGAAGAGACTACCGGCCTCCGTCCCGGTGAAACAGTTACCGGTACCGGAGATGCCATCTCAGTTCTTCTCGGACCTGGTATCATCCATAATATATTTGACGGTATCCAGCGTCCTCTGGAAGAAATTGCAAAGGCTTCCGGAAAATATATCTCCCGTGGTGTCAGTGTAAATTCTCTTGATACCCACAAAAAATGGTCTGTACACCTCACTGTAAAGGAAGGAGATGTTGTAGGGCCCGGAACAATTATCGCAGAAACACAGGAAACTGCTTCTATTATTCATAAATCAATGGTTCCCCCAACCATAAAAGAAGGAACTGTTATTAAAGTTGTTCCGGACGGTGATTATACAATCCTGGAACCAATCGTAACCCTCAAACTGATGGATGGAACCACCAGGGATATCGCCCTTGCACAGAAATGGCCAATCCGTATCCCACGTCCTACTTACAAAAGATTTCCGGCAAGTGTGCCACTGGTAACAGGCCAGCGTATCCTTGATACCCTGTTTCCTATTGCCAAGGGTGGTACTGCTGCTGTTCCCGGAGGATTCGGAACAGGTAAAACCATGACACAGCACCAGATTGCCAAATGGTCTGATGCAGATATCATTATCTATATCGGCTGCGGTGAACGAGGAAACGAAATGACCCAGGTACTGGAAGATTTCAGTAAGCTGATCGACCCGAAATCTGGCAACCTGATGATGGACCGTACAACTCTGATCGCCAATACTTCCAACATGCCTGTTGCAGCCCGTGAGGCATCTATCTATACAGGTGTAACACTTGCAGAATATTACCGTGACATGGGTTACGATGTTGCGATCATGGCAGACTCCACTTCCCGTTGGGCAGAAGCTCTTCGCGAACTTTCCGGACGTCTGGAAGAAATGCCTGCTGAGGAAGGTTTCCCAGCTTATCTGGCCTCCAAACTTTCAGCTTTTTATGAAAGAGCCGGCATGATGCAGAACCTTAACGGAACAGAAGGTTCTGTTTCCATTATCGGTGCGGTTTCCCCACAGGGCGGTGACTTCTCCGAGCCTGTTACCCAGAATACGAAGCGTTTTGTCCGCTGTTTCTGGGGACTTGACAAATCACTCGCCTATGCAAGACATTTCCCGGCAATCCACTGGCTCACCAGTTACAGTGAATATCTGGAGGATCTTGCTCCATGGTACAGAGATCACGTTTCACCGAAATTTGTAGCTGACCGAAATCAGCTTATGGCAATCCTGAACCAGGAAAGTTCTCTTATGGAAATCGTCAAACTGATCGGAAGCGATGTACTTCCTGATGATCAGAAACTGACACTTGAAATTGCCCGCGTGATCCGCCTCGGATTTCTTCAGCAGAACGCTTTCCACCAGGAAGATACCTGTGTCCCAATGGAAAAACAGTTCCAGATGATGGAGATCATTCTTTATCTTTATGAAAAATCCCGTGCACTGATCAACCGTGGAATGCCTGTTTCAGTCCTGAAAGAAGACAATATATTTGAGCGCATCATCTCTATTAAATATGATGTGCCCAACAATCAGCTGGACAGATTTGAACAGTACAAAAAAGATATCGATGAATTTTATGATAATGTCATGAAAAAGAACGGCTGACAGGAGGGATTTTCAAATGGCAATCGAATATTTAGGACTAAGCGAAATAAACGGCCCTCTGGTAGTTCTTGAAGGTGTCAAAAACGCCTCCTATGAAGAAATCGTGGAATTCCATATGGAAGACGGAACACGCAAAATTGGCCGTATTATAGAAATTTATGAGGACAAAGCTGTTATCCAGGTTTTTGAAGGAACTGACAGTATGTCTCTTACCAACACCCACACACGACTTACCGGACATCCGATGGAGATCGGACTTTCTCCTGAAATCCTCGGACGTACTTTTAACGGTATCGGCCAGCCAATTGACGGTCTTGGAGAGATCACTCCTGAAGTAAGACTGAACATCAATGGCCTGCCTCTGAATCCGGTAACACGTGAATACCCACGTAACTACATTAATACCGGTATCTCCGCTATTGACGGACTTACCACACTGATCCGCGGACAGAAGCTGCCTATTTTCTCAGGCAACGGTCTGCCACATGACAAACTGGCAGCACAGATTGTTCAGCAGGCTTCTCTTGGAGGAGACTCCGATGAAAACTTTGCCATCGTATTTGCAGCCATGGGTGTCAAATATGACGTAGCTGAATTTTTCCGCCGCACATTTGAAGAAAGCGGTGCTTCCGACCACGTTGTTATGTTCCTGAACCTTGCCAATGACCCGGTTGTAGAACGTCTTCTGACACCGAAGATCGCACTTACTGCTGCCGAGTATCTGGCTTTTGAAAAAGGCATGCACATTCTGGTTATCCTCACAGATATCACTTCTTTCTGTGAAGCCATGCGTGAGGTTTCCTCTTCCAAAGGCGAAATTCCTTCACGAAAAGGTTATCCCGGATATCTTTACAGTGAACTGGCTACTCTTTATGAGCGTGCCGGAATCGTACAGGGCGGCACCGGATCTGTTACGCAGATTCCAATCCTGACCATGCCAAATGATGATATCACACATCCGATTCCTGACCTTACAGGTTATATCACAGAAGGCCAGATTGTTCTCGACCGTCAGCTTCACGGACAGGCAATCTACCCGCCGATCAATGTCCTTCCTTCTCTTTCCCGTCTGATGAAAGACGGTATTGGTGAAGGATATACAAGAGAAGATCATCAGGACGTAGCCAACCAGCTTTTTTCCTGCTATGCAAAAGTAGGCGATGCACGTGCCCTGGCTTCCGTTATCGGTGAAGATGAGCTTTCTCCTATTGACAAACGTTATCTTGTATTTGGTAAGGCTTTTGAGGCAGAATTTGTCGGACAGACTGAAACCGAAAACAGAAGTATTACCGAGACTCTGGATAAAGGATGGGAACTTCTCGGACTCCTTCCTAAAGAAGAACTTGACCGTATTGACACTAAGATCCTTAACAAATATTATCATGAAACGGTGCGCTGAATCTGACACCCGTATATCAAAGGAGGTGATTTCATGGATCCGAATACCTTTCCCACCAAGGGAAATCTGATTCTTGCCAAAAACTCCCTCGCTCTTTCCAGACAGGGATTTGAGCTGATGGACAAAAAAAGAAATATTCTTATCCGTGAAATGATGGAACTGATCGATCAGGCCAAGGACATTCAGACACAGATTGATGAAACCTTCCGAACAGCCTACAGAGCGCTCCAGAAAGCCAATATGGAACTTGGTATCGCATTTGTACAGCAGGTTTCCTATACCGTCCCTGTTGAGGATTCCATACGTATCAAGACCCGCAGTGTTATGGGAACAGAAATTCCTCTGGTGGAATATGACAAAGAAATCACAAACACTCCGACTTATGCCTATTACAGCACAAAAATGTCTCTGGATGAAGCAAAAGCCGCATTTGAAAAAGTAAAAGAACTTTCCATCCAGCTGTCTGCGATTGAAAACGCCGCTATTCGACTGGCTGCAAATATCAAGAAGACACAGAAACGTGCAAATGCCCTCAAAAACATTACAATTCCAAAATACGAGGCACTTACCAAAGACATCCAGAATGCTCTGGAAGAAAAAGAACGTGAAGAATTCACACGACTGAAAGTCATTAAACGAATGAAGCAGAAGTCCTCGTAACTTCGACAGATAACCCGCTCAGTTAATCCTGGGCGGGTCTTTTTGTGTCACGATATACAGAAAAAATCACTGCTTTTCGTTTTATGCATTTCATCATATTGTCTGACAATTAATGTTTCAAAGATTAAAATTACTCTTTTGGAGATGAAATTTTATAATATTTTCACTATGAAAAAGTCAATAGGTTTTTGTATTTTTCTGTCATTTTTTTTAATTTCATGATTATTAACCAAAACACTTGTTTCTTTACAGCTTATGTAAAACTCACATTCCACATGTTATTTTGGTGGATAATGTGGATAACTTTGTGTATAACTCATTTTTATGGGTTTTTTTACGTTTTCAGAATGTGGAAAACTTTTGCACCTTTTTTTGTGTTATCCACATTATCCCCCATTATGCGACAGACTTTGTGCATATTGCCAAATTACTGACAAACTTCGACAAAACTCACCAAAAATATAATCTGAAATCTTTTGATTCCCATATTAATTCTCCATAAGATATCTCTGCGCCGAAGCTACTGCATTTGCACCATCTGCCACTGCTGTAACCACCTGTCGGAGTTTCTTTGTACGGATATCTCCTGCTGCAAAAACACCCGGCGTATCTGTCACGCCATCTTCACCTGCAATAATATATCCACTCTCGTCCAGTTTTACCAGATTTCTGAACTTCTCCGTATTTGGAAGGATACCAACTGCAATAAACACACCATCAACAGAAATTCCTTTCACTTCTCCTGTGTGAACGTCTTTTACTTTGAGACTTTCCACCTTTTCTGTTCCCTCTATGGCAAGCGGAATACTGTTCCATACCATTTCCACATTTTCACAGGAAGCAAGTGTTTCCTGAAGGATCTTTTCCGCACGGAGTTCGTCTCTTCTGTGAACTACATACACTTTCTTACAGGTGCGTGAAAGAAGGATTGCGTCTTCCACAGCCACATTTCCACCGCCTACTACGGCAACTGTTCTGTCCTGGAAAAATGCGCCATCGCAGGTGGCACAGTAGGAAACCCCCATTCCACTGAGTTCTTCCTCTCCCGGTATTCCAAGCTGTCTGTGGGCTGCCCCACAGGCAAGAATCACTGTTTTTGCCCTGTATTCGTTTTTCTTTGTGCGGATAACTTTGACTTTGTTTTCCTCTTCAATGGCTAAAACAGGCTCCCTTTTAGGTTTCAGGCCCATCTTTTCTGCATGAGCTGCCATTGTCTCTCCCAGATCCAGCCCTGTGATCCCCGGGAGTCCCGGATAGTTATCAACTTCATATGTGTCCACAATCTGTCCGCCCTGAACAAATTTTTTTTCAAGCCAGATGGTATTCATTTTTGCACGTGCTGCATAAATTGCTGCACAGATACCGGCAGGACCGGCTCCTAATATTGCGAGGTCATAAATTTCTGACATAATACATCCTCCTTATCCAGACTTCATCTGATATCTTATCCAGTTTAGCATATAACCATGTCTTTTCCAATAAAATAGTAAAAACCGTTTATTAGAGGTTTCTATGTATCTGAATTTCCATAAATCCCGTTCCCCCTCATTTATAGCTTTGTTCCTGCTGGCTGTTTTTATTCTCGGAATACTTCTTGGCAGCATTAACGCTGGAGGGGCATCAGAAGACCGGCGCTTTCGTAAGTTTACGGATGAACTCTTTCAGCAGGAAGTCTCCGGCAGTATGTTGACTCTTCACTATTCCCTTGCATATCCCGAAAAGAAAAAAATCTCCCGGCCTGCCCCTTCCCTCGGTACTGTCTCTTCCGATATGACAGACATTTACACACAGTGCAGAAAAATCCAGGAAAAACTGAAAACATTCCGATATTCACAGCTTTCTCACGAAAATCAGATCACATATGACATGCTGCTTCTGTACTTCCACACACGGGAGGCACCAGGCAAAAACAGCCTTCTGGAGGAAGTTTTAAGTCCCTCTCTCGGTATCCAGGCACAACTTCCTGTTCTTCTTGCGGAATATGCTTTTTATGAAGATCAGGACATCGCCGACTATCTGAATCTGCTGCTTTCTGTTGAGCCATATTTTCAGAGTATCCTGAAATATGAGCGGGAAAAAGCCGCCGCAGGATTTTTTATGAGTGATACTACTCTGGACCGTATTCTGAAACAATGCCAGTCCTTTATTCAGGAGCCGGACTCCAATTATATGCTTGAAGTTTTTTCCAACAAGCTGAAATCATATGGAAAGCTTTCCAAATCCGAACAGAATACTCTGAACAAACGTCACAGGGAAATTCTGCTCACCAGAGTTATTCCCGCTTATCAGCAGTTAATGACAGGGTTGAGCCAGCTGCGTGGTTCAGGTCACAATACCATGGGGCTTTCGCACTTTCAGGGCGGTCAGAAATATTATCAGTACCTCATAAACAGTGAAACGGGAAGTTATGACTCTATACAGAAGATTCAGCAGAGACTTCTTACGCAGTTGAATCAGGATACAGGCAAAATCCGTCAGATTCTCAGAGAACAGCCTTCTCTTCTGCGAAAAATACAGCAGGGGACTGACCTCCGGAAGTTCTCACCGAAAGAGATTCTCCAGACACTGCGCCGGAAATCTGCCTCTGATTTTCCTGAACTGAACCGTTCACTTTCTTATGAAATCCGTTATGTACATAAATCCATGAGAAATTTTCTGAGCCCTGCTTTTTACCTCACTCCACCGCTTGATACAGGGACACCAAATGTTATTTACATTAATCCTTCTGCCGGCACTTCCAGTCTGGAATTATTTACCACCCTTGCCCACGAAGGATTTCCCGGTCATCTTTATCAGACTGTTTTTTTCGCTAACTGCAATCCCTCTGATATCCGCTATCTGATCTCCTGCAGCGGCTATGTGGAGGGATGGGCTACTTATGCTGAGTCCTGCAGTTATAAGTATGCCGCTGAATATATTGATGATCCTGCTGCCTCTGATTTTGTGACTCTGTGCTGGCTGAATCGAAGTGTAAATCTCTGTATCTATTCGCTTACCGACATAGGTATACATTACCAGGGCTGGACACCGGAAGCTGCTGCATCTTTCCTGAAAGCTTTCGGAGTTACCAACGAACATACTGTTCAGGAAATCTATCAGTACATTGTAGAAACTCCCGGTAACTATCTGAAATATTATGTAGGATATCTGAATTTTAACGATCTGAAAGTTCAGTGGCAGGAAGCTCTGGGGAAAAATTTTGATCCGAAGGAATTCCACAGGGAAATACTTGAAACCGGCCCGGTTCCTTTCCCTGTTCTTAAGAAATATATGAATCAGAAACTTTCTGAAATCACGAAGGAGGTGCCCGCCGGCACCTCCCTTAAAAATCTGTCTTATAACTGTCAAAAAATTTCTGTAATTTTTTCAGTGCTTCTGTCAACACTTCCGTTTCTTCTGTATCAAGGCCCTCCAGCACAGCAAGCACCATTCTTTCATGGAACATTTTGTGGTGAAGATAGGCTTTTTCCCCTTTGGGGGAAAGAGATACAAGAACAACTCTTCTGTCTTTTTCACTGCGCACACGTTTTACGTAACCTTTCTTAACCAGATGATTCACTGCAATCGTAAGTGTTCCCACCGTCACAGAAAGCGCCCGCGCTACTGTAGACATATTCTTTGGCTCCTGTATTCCGATAGCCTCCATGACATGCATGTCTTTTACAGACACATCTTTATATTCGGAAGTGATCAATGCTCTCTCTTCAATATCCATTATTTCCCTGAAAAGAGTCACCAGCACCTCATTTACTGTTTCATATGAACTCATCCTTACCCCTCCACCTTTGATATCCTTATTATACCCTATAACAGTTTGGTTCACAAACTTTTTTCATTGCTGTTCATTTTTTTCAACAAAAACTTTCTTTAGATGGAGTAATTTGTTATAATGATAAAACAAAACACACAAAGGAATCTGTTATGAAAAAAAATAAAAATATACCATTAAACCTGCGAGAGCAGATGAACTCCCGTATCGGCCTGATCTGTTCCGTTGTAGTTCTCATTCTCCTGGTTCTTATTTTTCATCAGCTGGATTACAATCTGATTCAAAAACCCGCAGATGAGGCCAAAAAGCTCGAAGAACAGAAAAAAGCAGAAGCAGAAGAAGCAGCGAAAACTCCTGTAGTTACCACTGCAAGTGTAATTGCTGTCGGTGACAATCTTTATCACCAGAGCCTTATTGATGCCGGAAAAAGCGATTCAGGAACATGGAATTATGATGCGATCTACGACAAAGTCAAAGACCAGATTCAGGCAGCAGATGTGGCCATGGTAGACCAGGAAACAGTTTTCACCACCGACCATGACGCAGTCAGCTCATATCCATCTTTCGCAACTCCTACAGAAGTTGGTGATTCACTGATCAATATCGGATTTGACGTAATCGAATCTGCCACTAACCATATTGATGATTATGGATTTGATTATCTTGACCAGACACTGAAATTCTGGAAAGAAAAATATCCTTCCATTCCTGTACTTGGAATTCATGATTCACAGGAAGATGCAGATGCAATCAAAACTCTCGAAGTAAACGGTATCAAAATCGCTTTTCTTGATTATACATATGGAACTAATAATTCCGGTGCCGGAGAAGGCAAAGAATACATGATCGATATCATGAATGACAAGAATAAAGTCGCTTCCATGATAAAAAAAGCCAAAGATGCCAGCGATTGTCTGATTTTTGTCGCACACTGGGGTAAAGAAGGCGAGGCAATGCCCACTGAATATGAAAAAGAATGGGCCACTTTCCTGATGCAGCAGGGTGTCGATATAGTAGTCGGCGGCCATCCGCATATACTGCAGCCTTACGGTCGTATGTCAGATGATCAGGGACATAATATGCTGATCTTCTACTCTCTTGGAAACTTTGTTTCCACGCAGGAATCTCTTACCGGGCTTCTGGAGGGAATGGCAAGCTTCACCATTCAGAAATCCACCCTGAACGGCAAATCCACTATTGAAATACTGGACCCGACCGTCAAACCAATGGTTATGCATTACAACAAGGACACCGGCGTATTCAACCCTTACATGCTCGACGATTACACGGAAGATCTCGCCTCACAACATGGTGTACGTGATATCCTCGGAGAAGAATTCTCACTTGCAAACCTGCAGGCAAAATTTAAGGAGATTATGTCCATGAACGTAGAACCGTCCACAAATACCAATCTCCTTGGTGTAACCTTTGATTATGAATCAAATATGATTGATTCCAGCGGAAATGTTGTAGAAGACACCTGGTCCATCAGTGCTCAGCAGTACCTCGAGAATCAGGGTGTCACACCAGTAGGTGGTGATGCTTCCGACGATACCGAAGATAGTTCAGATGATGATTCGTACGATGATTCGTATGATGATTCGTATGATGATTCGTACGAATGATACAATTGTGCTTTAAAGTTACAAATCCCCCAGGATGACTTCATTATATGCAAAAGCCTTGTTCAGAAACCTGGAAGCACTAAGGCATATTCGATTTTATAAAAAGCACCCCGAAAAATGGACAACTCGCTGTCGCTCAGACAGTCTCATTTTTCGAGGTAATATAAAATCTCATATGCCAAGTACTTCATCAGATTTCTTCAGGGCTTCCGCCATGATGAAGTTCACCTGGGGGATTTTGACTTTCACAGACAACTACTGCTACAGCTCTTACGAACAAGGTCACCACTTCCTGTACAACATACGGTCCCGTGGCACCACCCTCGCGCTGTTGCAGAGCAGAGAGGAACAGTCTTTCCATCTTCCCCGTATGATCTTCGTTGGTGCAGGAGCCCTGAAGAAACCTGTAGAAGTACTTGGCTTATTGGATTTTATATTACCCCTGAAAATGGCACTGTCTGAGCGACAGCGAGTTGTCCATTTTCAGGGGTGCTTTTTATAAAATCCTATACGCCTTAGTACTTCCAGGTTTCTGAACAAGGCTTCTGGCAACAATGAAGTCAGCCCGGGGAAGTTATATATCTTATTTTCTCCCCAGCAACAGCCTCTCCGCATTCTCCGCCGTCACAGCAATAACCTGCTCAGCTTCAACACCCTTAATTCTTCCAATCTCCGCAGCCACAAATTTAAGGTTCAGCGATGAATTTCTTTTCCCTCGATTAGGCTCCGGGCTAAGGTACGGACTGTCTGTTTCAAGCACGATCTGTTCCAGCGGCGCATATTCCACAACTTCCTTCAGCTTCCGGGCATTCTTGAAAGTGACCACGCCTCCGACACCCAGGTAAAGCCCCATGTTCAGATATTCCCTTGCCATTTCCTTTCCATAGGAAAAACAATGGATGATACCCCCATACATACCACCTTTTATATACTCTTTCACAATGTCAAGAGTATCCTGTGCAGCCTCCCTGCTGTGGACCATAAACGGCATCTTTTTCTCACGGGCAATCTCCATCTGTGCACAGAAAATCTCTTTCTGGATACGATGTTCTTCATCTTCTTTGTGCCAGTAATAATCCAGTCCGATTTCTCCTACTGCCACTGCTTTTTCAAGGTCACAGCATCTGCGGATCTTATCCAGAACTTCCTCAGTCACCTTATCTGCGTCATCCGGATGAATCCCGAAAGCGCCGTAAATAAACGGATATTTTTCCATAAGATGCGCAGTATCATCAAGGCTTTCTATGGACGCACATGCATTGACAATCTTTCCAATTCCATTTTCGTTCATAGAACCAAGAAGGCTTTCTCTGTCAGCATCAAAAGCCTCATCATCATAATGCGCATGTGTTTCAAAAATTTGCATTTTACTCATCAGATGTATGCTCCTCTATTTCAAATGTATCTCCTTCTTCAATAATTCCGCCATGAAGAACCCTTGTAAACACACCCTCCCTTGGCATAATACAATCGCCCATCTTCTGGAATATAGCACAGCCATGATGGCATTCTTTTCCAATCTGTGTCATTTCAAGCACAACATCTCCACAACGAAATCTGGTACCGACAGGCAGAGATGAAAAATCAAATCCTTCAACTACAAGGTTTTCACCAAAAGCTCCATCCTCTACTTCTGCACCTCTGGCCCGGAAAGCATCTATTTTTTCCAGTGACAGAAGGCTTACCTGACGATGCCATTTTCCGGCGTGTGCATCCCCTTTGATTCCCCAGTCCTCAACAAATTCTGCACTCTGTATCCGGTGTTTCTGCGTACCCTTTTTTTCACTGATACACACTGCAATTACTTTTCCCATAATCTCACTCACTTTCTGGCACAGTCTGAAGCCTCTCCTGTAAGGATTTCAATTCCATGTCCAAGTGCATCTATAATATACTCGAGGCATTCCTTTACCGCCTTCGGGCTTCCCGGAAGATTAACGATCAGTGTCTTTCCCCGGATCCCTGCTGTGCCCCGGCTGAGCATGGCTCTTTTGGTAATTGTCATGCTGTACGCACGTATCGCCTCTGGAATCCCGGGAACTTTTCGTTCTATCACTTCTTCAGTTGCTTCCGGTGTAATATCTCTTTCCGAAAATCCGGTACCACCTGTGGTAAGGATCAGTTCCGCTTTTCCTGTATCTGCAATCTCCTGCAGTTTTCCGGCAAGCATGACCTGATCATCCGGAAGAATATCCATAGATACCACCTCATATCCTGCTTTTTCAACAATCTCTCTTGCGGCTGGTCCGCTTAAATCTTCACGTTGTCCTCTGTATCCACTGTCACTGGCTGTAATAATCGCCACTCGTTTCATTTTTAACCTCCTATCTGTGACATACATAAATTTTCTGTATCATCTTCTCTGGCTTTTTCCAGGAATTTATGCCCATCCGGTTTTTCTGCCAGAGCCTGTTTTATCATTTCTTCCAGCTCCTGATCACTGCCCCCGTTCCTCAGAATCTCACGGAGATCTCTGCCTGCAGTGTACTGAAGACATGTTTTCAGGTAGCCCTGGGACGTAAGCCTTATCCTGTTACAACTGCTGCAGAATTTATGGCTGACAGCGCTGATAAAGCCTATTTTTCCCTGAAATCCATCTATATTATAGTATCTGCATGGGCCATTGCCAAGAGCAGGTCCCTGATATATTTTCAGCTTTCCCAACTTCTCCGTAAGCTTTTCCATCACCTGCTGTTCGGACATGCCAGGAAAAATTTTTCCATATCCGATCGGCATCATTTCTATAAATCGTACATGAACCGGATATTCCCGGGCGAGCATGGCAATCTGACAGATATCCTGCTCTTCGTTGCCCAGCGGCACACAGTTAATCTTTACGGAAACAGACGGATATTTTATGGCCTCTCGGATTCCTTCGAGTGTTTTTTCCATCATATCTCTTCTGGTGATCTGCTGAAAAATCTCCGCATTCATCGTATCCAGACTGATATTTAACCCGTCCAGCCCCGCTGATGCCAGTCCTTCCATCTGATCTTTCAGGAGAATTCCATTTGTAGTCAGCGTGACTTTCTGAATTCCCGAAAGTTTTTTTATCTCGTATACCAGCCTGTCCATTCCCGCACGTACAAGAGGTTCGCCACCGGTAAACTTGATTCTTGTGATCCCCAGTTCAGCCATAACACGGCATATCCTTATGATCTCCGGCTCCTGGAGGATCAACGAACGGTCCACCAGTCTTACACCACTCTCTGGCATACAGTAAATGCACCGGAGATTACAGCGGTCAGTCACAGATATTCTCAGATAATCAATATTTCTTCCACATCGGTCGATCATTTTTCATCAAAGCGAAAATCTCCGCTCTTTCCTCCTGTCTTTTCAATCAGATGGATTTCCGACATCACCATATGCTTGTCAATTGCCTTACACATATCATAAATTGTCAGTAATGTTACCTGCACTCCGGTAAGTGCCTCCATCTCCACTCCGGTTTTTCCTTCTGTTTTTACTGTACAGTATACATGAATCCTGTTTTTCTCCTGATCAAGTTCATAGTCAACTGAACATTTCTGTATCGGAAGCGGATGGCACATGGGAATAAGAGAAGAAGTCTGTTTCACACCCATGATCCCGGCAACTCTGGCAACTCCAAGCACATCACCTTTTCTGACATTACCAGAAGTTACAGCTTCCATGATCTCAGGTCCCACTGAAATATACCCGGTCGCAATGGCGGTTCTGTATGTCACCTGCTTCCCGGAAACATCTACCATAACTGCATTTCCTTTTTTATCAAAATGCGAAAAACATTTCTCCATAAAAATCCTCCTGAGATTTCTGTTCGATTCATTTCTGTTACAGTATACAATCTGCAAACAGATATTACAATTCCCCCTGACTCCGTCAAATGGCGAAACAGGGGGAAATATTTTAAGTCTCTGTATCCTGTTGGTTACTGATACTGAATCAGCAGATTTCAGCTCCTGCCGGCATTTTTTTCTCCGGTACCATAAGTGAAAGATTTCCTTCTGCATCTTCTGCGCAAAGGATCATTCCCTCACTGAGGACTCCGGCAAGCTTCGCAGGTTTCAGGTTGGTAACAACCATAACTTTCTTTCCAACCATCTCTTCTGCACTGTAGTGTGCCTTGATTCCAGATACAATCTGGCGTACCTGGCTTCCGATCTTAACCTGTGAGCAGAGAAGTTTTTTGGATTTTTTCACTGGTTCGCAGGAAATGATCTCACCAACCTGAAACTGAAGTTTTGTAAAATCATCAAAAGTGATCTCCGGTTTTGCTTCAAGATCGATCACATCTTCTTCTTTTTCCTCAGGCTCTTCTTTTTTCGGTGGATGAAGTTCATTCACTTTTTCCATCACTTCTTTCAGGTCAAGACGGGCAAAAAGAATTTCCGGTTTCTCTACTACTTTATTTCCTGACGGGTACACACCAAATTCTTTCATGGATTCCAGGCTTCGTTTCTCAGCATTCAGCTGTGAAAGGATTCTTTCTGTTGTTTCAGGCATAAATGCTTCGAGAAGAGAAGCACCGATTGTGATTCCTTCTACCAGATTGTAAAGCACTGTTGCAAGACGGTCTTTTTTGTCTTCTTCTTTTGCAAGTGCCCACGGCATTGTTTCATCAATATATTTATTGAGACGTTTGAACAGAGTGAATACTTCTGTCATTGCATCTGCAACACGGAGTTTGTCCATTTTTGCGGATACTTTGTCCGGAACTTCCAGAACAAAAGATTTCAGATCATCGTCTACAGGTTCTGTAACGCCCTTATTCTCAACTACTCCGCCAAAATATTTATTGGACATGGAAATTGTACGGTTTACAAGGTTTCCAAGTGTATTTGCAAGCTCAGAGTTCAGACGCTCAACCATCAGCTCCCATGTGATCACACCATCATTTTCAAATGGCATTTCGTGAAGTACGAAATAACGGACAGCATCTACCCCAAAGAAATCAACAAGCTCATCTGCGTAGATAACATTTCCTTTGGATTTACTCATTTTTCCATCGCCCTGAAGCAGCCACGGATGTCCGAATACCTGTTTCGGAAGAGGCAGATCCAGTGACATCAGAAAGATTGGCCAGTAAATTGTATGGAAACGAATGATATCTTTTCCGATCAGATGGAGATCTGCCGGCCAGAGTTTCTTAAACTGCTCTGAACTTTCTCCATCACAGTCATATCCGATTCCTGTGATATAGTTGGTCAGTGCATCAAGCCATACATAAACTACATGTTTCGGGTCAAAATCTACCGGAATTCCCCACTTGAAGGAAGTTCTGGATACACAGAGATCCTGAAGTCCCGGAAGAAGGAAGTTGTTCATCATCTCATTCTTACGTGATTCCGGCTGAATGAATTCCGGATGTGTATTAATATAATCGATCAGACGGTCTGCATATTTGCTCATTTTGAAGAAGTATGCTTCTTCTTTTGCAGGTACACACGGACGTCCGCAGTCCGGACATTTACCATCTACAAGCTGTGATTCTGTAAAGAAGGATTCACATGGTGTACAGTACATTCCTTCGTAATGTCCTTTGTAGATATCTCCTTTTGCATACATTTTCTTGAAGATCTTTTTAACCTGTTTTTCGTGATCTTCATCTGTAGTACGGATAAATTTATCATAGGATGTATTCATCAGATCCCAGATTCTCTTAATCTCACCGGAAACATTGTCTACAAATTCCTTCGGTGTGATTCCTGCTTCTTCAGCTTTCAGCTCAATCTTCTGACCATGTTCATCTGTTCCTGTCTGGAAAAATACATCATAGCCCTGCTGTCTTTTGTAACGTGCGATCGCATCAGCCAGCACGATCTCATAAGTGTTTCCGATATGCGGTTTGCCTGAAGTATAGGCAATGGCTGTAGTAATATAATACTTCTGCTTTTCCATTTTATATAACCTCCTTAAATCATCTCTCATATCTGAGATGACGAATCATAATCGTGTTACCACTTCGCAATTTTGCGCTTCTCATAAAATAGTAGCATATTTGCAAAATTTTGTAAATTGCATACGATTTTTTTATAAATATTTCTTTCCCAAAAGTACACACTATTTCTTATAAGAAGAGACTATTTTTATAAGTAGAGACTATTCTCTATGAGGTTGCTCTAACTTTTGTCAGAAATTACTACTATATGTTATAATTGACGAATTTTGCATGCAAGTTGTAGAATAATTATAAGAACATTTCAAAAATTATCTGACGTTAACTTTTCTATATTTTTACTTTGTATTTATTTTGGAGGGATTTTTATGCAACCATTATCACAGACTAATATCGGAGATACCTGTACCATCAAGTGGATGTTCGGCGTACCGGAAGTTCTTGAAACCATGAAAAAATTGGATATCAGAGAAGGC
Source organism: Blautia sp. HCP28S3_G10 (assembly GCF_052065235.1). Taxonomy (NCBI): domain Bacteria; kingdom Bacillati; phylum Bacillota; class Clostridia; order Lachnospirales; family Lachnospiraceae; genus Blautia; species Blautia sp. HCP28S3_G10. The sequence continues at coordinate 26,015 of NZ_JBQHUL010000038.1, forward strand.
AGTACTATCCATGTTATCCAGAAATGCCGTGACTGGCTTATCATAGGGGCAAATAACCGCCGGCTGGCCGTTGGAAATGAGGTTGCTGACAGAATTCAGGTATAAAGCAAAACCGGGGCTGATCGCTCCGGTTTTCGTCGTTTCAGAAAAACTATTTCATTTTAAATATGATTGTTACTTTGAACAGATCTCCGTCCACATATACTTTAAATTCTCCACCCTGCAGCTCCGTAAGGCTCTGTGCAATAGACAAACCCAGTCCGCTGCCTTCTGTGTTTCTGGAAACATCTCCTCTTACAAATCGCTCTGTCAGTTCTTCTGCTGTTATATTCAACGGCTGTGAAGAAATATTTTTCAGCGAAAATCTCACTTCCGGCTTCTGCACATTCACTTCTGCATAAACACGTGTATTTTCCATGGCATATTTCGTAACATTCCCAAAAACATTCTCCAGTACCCGCCACAGGCGTCTTCCATCTGCACAGATCATGGCCTCTTCTTCATCAAAGTGAACTACCAGCGTAAGATTTTTTTCCTGAAATTTTTCTTCAAATTCACCAATTACCTGATGAATCAGTTCCACAAAATTCAGCTCTGTCAGTTCCAGAGAAATATTTCCTGTGCTGGCTTTTGAAGCTTCTACTACATCTTCTGTCAGAGTTTTCAGGCGCTGAGCCTTATCCTCCAGTACTGCAATGTAATTCTGAATCTTCGGGTCTGTCGGATTCTCCCGCTTAAGCAGATCCACATAATTAATAATAGAAGTAAGCGGTGTTTTGAGATCATGGGATACATTTGTGATCAGTTCTGTTTTCATTCTTTCGTTCTTTACACTGTCTTCCACTGCTGCGTCCAGACCTTCACCAATATGATTAATGTATTCTCCGATTTTTTTCTGTTCACCGGTAAGTTTTTCAGTCGGTATCTTGTACTGAAGATCCCCGTCTGTGATCTTTTTTAATCCCTCGATGATAAGTTCCCGTCCCCATGCCTTTTTCAGAAGGCCATACAGGACTACAGCATCCAATACCATCAGAATAAACAGAGCAAATGGAGTATCTCCTGCCAGACCTATTCCATGAAGGATAAATTCAGTAAACACGAACACACCGAAAAGCAGGGTCATTTTAACGCGACTCATAAGATTCTGACTGAACATTTCCACAAAGCCGCCAAGCCACCTTATGAGTTTTTCGCCCCAGACGAAAATATGTCTGAGCAAGCTGTCTCTCCAGAGAGATCTTTCTTTTATCCTTCGTACAAGGCTCAGCCAGCCTGTCAGAAACCAGACTGTAAACCAGAATACACCGAGTGCCATGACCATCAGATTCCATATCTCATGCCCGGTTACATTCAACATTTCCATACAGGCAATAAAGCCCATAACGCCAGTAACAGTGATTCCCACTGCTGCAATTTCTGTATAAATCCTGTCAACGACATTCAGGTGTACTTCGTTGTCTTCATTATCTCTGCCTGCACCAATCGTAAGGACAACCAGACAGAATAAAAACAGAACCAACATCCCTGCCGACACTGCCATACACGGTATCAGCCATGGACGGTATTTGTTGTATTTGGAGCTGTTCGCTGCCAGCTGATCTGAAACTGCAAAGTTCTTGTCCACAGAAACTGCAAATATATAATCAGACTCTGTATTGGTTGTGTTCTGTATCATTTCCTGCCAGCCACTCACAGACTGATCTGCTGTATTCAGGATATTTACTTCGCATTCCTCCTGGTTCGGATAAACAATTATATACGGTTCTGCTTCAGATATAATTTTTTTCAGATAGGATTCATAATTGGAAACAGTTACTTTGTCCGTGTTACTATACACTTTATTGGCCTTTTTATCTATAAACAGATACTTGAGATTTGTATTTCCCTGTGCATACTCTTCCAGAATATTTTCTGCATCTGCGGCATTTGAAAATCTGATCAGTGTCATATACAGAAGATGATATGCATCACTGAGACTGCCGCCTTCCCATTTGGAACTGTTCACAACATCCAGAATACTGTCTGCGCCGACTGGTGCATATTCTTCCCTAAGTGCTGCATCATTATTTCCCGAAGAACTGTAATTCCAGACATTTGTGTAAACTGTTTTTTCATTTTTATCTACTACAGCTTCGACTCCAGCGCTCTGAATTCCGGATCTATCAAAATATTCATCTGTATACTCAGTATAGTTTCCACAAAGTAACTCTGTAAGGATTTCTTCCTGATACAGGCCATAGTCATTATCACCGGCATATTTCAGGTTTAGTTCTCCTGATTTTATTTTTTCAGCAAAGTCCTGGTAATACATATAATAATCACTGCCATCCGGCTTTCTGCATATCAGAACATTTGCTGCTGAATCCCAGGAACCCCGAGACCATTTGATGAGATCCCCAAGCCTGTATGCAAGCCCTGACGAGTTTTTGTCCGAAATAACACCCTCAGTATCAAGTTCCTTAATGTCAACAAGATCTTCTTCTGTGCTGTCTTTCAGAAATTTCACAGATTCCAGTGAATTCAGAATTTTATGCGAACGCATAAACACATCATCTGCAAAACTTTTGGATTCTTTATATTCAGAGCTGTCTCCAACCCATATTCCACTCTTCAGCAGCCAGCCTGCTGCCGCACCACACACTGCTGATGCCGTAAGAGATGTCACTGCCAGAATTACCAACAGAGCTTTTACCCCACTGTTTCTGTACCATCTTTTTTTCATGACTTTATTTACCCCTTTCTTATTTGCACTTCTGACAATTTTAAACCTTTTCCACATCGGCACTCCGAAATCTACAGTTTTTCCACTTTGTAGCCAAGTCCCCATACAACTTTCAGATAACGGGGTTCTTTTGGATTGATCTCGATTTTTTCACGGATATGTCTGATATGAACAGCTACTGTATTATCTGCTGCGATTGCTTCCTCGCCCCAGATATTTTCGTATATCTGATTAATAGAAAAAACTCTCCCCTGATTTTTCACCAGAAACAATAATATTCCATATTCTATGGGTGTAAGTTTTACCATTTCACCATCAACGGTAACTTCCTTCCGGTCATCATCAATCATAAGTCCTCCAGTTTCATAAACATTGCCCTGTTTATGGGACACTGAACCAAGTTGTGTATATCGTCGGAGCTGTGATTTTACTCTTGCCACCAGTTCCAGCGGATTAAACGGTTTTGTCACATAATCATCTGCACCTATATTCAGACCCAGAATTTTATCTGCATCTTCTGATTTTGCAGACAGAATAATAATAGGAAGAGGATTACTTTCTCTGATCTTCAGTGTTGCCCGGATTCCGTCAAGCTTCGGCATCATAATATCAATCACCAGAAGATCCACCTGATTGTTTTTTAATACCTGAATTGCCTCCTCACCATCGTATGCCTTCCGAACATGATAGCCTTCCTGCGTCAGATAGATATCTATCGCCTCCACTATATCCTTATCATCATCACACACCAGTATTTCTGCCACGTCTTTTCCCTCCCTCTGTTTACTATAGTTACTGTATCAGCTTTGCTTTAAGATAAAAGGGGTAAAATATTAAGAATTTCTTATAATACCAGGTTACCAAAGTCTTGCATCCACTTGAGCTTGCCCATGCCTTTTCAGTATACCATACTTACTGTTGATTTTTTTTATTTTTGTTGTTGACAAAACTGTACCATTATGGTACAGTATAGTCACAGCAAAACAGTAACAATTACTATTATTAAATATAACTAATTTATATAAGAAAAGGAGATTAAGATTATGGCTAAATGGGTATGTAGTGTATGTGGATATGTCTATGAAGGTGACGCTGCTCCGGAAGTCTGTCCGGTATGTAAAGCTCCTGCTTCCAAATTCACTAAACAGGACGACAACCTGACATGGGCTGCTGAACATGTTGTTGGTGTTGCAAAAGGTGTCAGCGAAGATATTCTCGAAGACCTGAGAGCAAATTTCCAGGGTGAATGCTCTGAAGTTGGTATGTATCTCGCAATGGCAAGAGTTGCTCACAGAGAAGGTTATCCGGAAGTTGGTCTTTACTATGAAAAAGCTGCTTACGAAGAAGCTGAACATGCTGCTAAATTCGCTGAACTTCTCGGTGAAGTTGTTACTGACAGCACAAAGAAAAACCTTGAAATGCGTGTAGAAGCTGAGAACGGCGCTACAGCTGGTAAATTTGACCTGGCTAAACGCGCAAAAGCTGCTGACCTGGACGCTATCCACGATACCGTTCATGAAATGGCTAAAGATGAAGCAAGACACGGAAAAGCATTCGCTGGTCTGCTTAAGAGATACTTTGGTTAAGCTCATTTTTATACGGCGCCAGCCGTCCATGAGGAAGTAGCATAGCGAATTCCGAATGGAGTATGGCAGAACATGGTTTACTATTTCACAGAGAGGAAATGATATATGGCTACGTTAAAATACAGCCGTCAGCGAGAATCCATCAAGGAATTTCTCATGACACGTAAAGACCACCCTACCGCAGATGTTGTATACGAAAATATGAAAAAAATATATTCCAACATCAGTCTGGGCACCGTATATCGTAACCTCTCTCTGTTATCTGATATCGGTGAGATTCAGAAATTATCCAGTTTCGGCGGTGCAGATCATTTTGACGGATGTGTCACACCACACTGTCATTTCATATGCACAGACTGCGGACAGGTTCTTGATCTGGAAACAGATGATATGAATAGACTTATGGAAAAATCAGTCAAAAACTTCTCAGGAAAAATCACCGGATACGATTTAAGATTCTTCGGATTATGTCCGAGATGTATTACTCACAGATAATATCCTGCGAGGTGTTTTTCCATAAATATGGCAAAATCCCGAGACATACGGGTCAAAATTCCATCACCGCAGGTGATTTGGAACAGATTTTGACCAAGTTGCTGTGAACAGAGTGAACAGCATCCTAAATGTATGAACAAATGATGTCTTTTCAGTCTTTTGCTTGACTTCAAATATTCAATGTGATAGATTGAAACTACAGTTATTGAGAATAATTACTATTATTAAACAAAACTAACTTATCAAAAAAGGAGATTAAGATTATGGCTAAATGGGTATGTAGTGTATGTGGATATGTCTATGAAGGTGACGCTGCTCCGGAAGTCTGTCCGGTATGTAAAGCTCCTGCTTCCAAAT
>NZ_JBQHUL010000039.1:0-30931 GCF_052065235.1 Blautia sp. HCP28S3_G10
TAATGCCAGTTCCTCATATGAGACCTCGTTTGATAAATAAGATTCTACCATATGAAGCTTGAATTCAAAAGAATAATTATTCTTCTGTCTACTTCTTTTTAAGCCTTCCTCACCAAACTCATTATAATTATGAATCCATTGTCGAATCTGTCTAGCACTTTTAACATTATATTTTTTTGCTAGTGCTTTTGAACCAACACCTAAACTTAGATGCTCTAGAACAATTTTTTTCTTAAGCTCAAAGTTATATTTTGCCATAAGAAAACCGACCTCCAATAGTTAGATTTTGGGGTCTAACTTCTGGGGGTCGGTTCACTAACTGACTTTTCAGGATGCTCTTTCTGTATTTCGCTTGTATAAAACTTATTATTTCACTCTGACAGTAAGTGTCTTGGATTTTTTGTTATAAATTCCTTTACCTTTTGCGGTGACAGTAATCTTGTAGGTACCTTTCGGGCAGCCTTTTTTAACAGTAACTTTACCCTTACCTGATACTTTTACATATTTGGAATTTGATGACTTATAGGAAACCTTTCCCTGGGCTTTAGTCACTTTAATCCTAAAGGTTTTTGCTTTTTTCTTTACAGCGGATGCTTTAACCTTCTGATTTTTTTTGACAATCTTCATCGGATTCGCAGCTTTTTTCACAGTAAGAGTAACTGTTTTTGATACTTTTCCGGTCTTGATTGTGATTTTCACCTTACCAGCAAATTTTTTCGGAACAGTTACCTTACCTGCGGAAGATACTTTCACCTTAGAATTACTGCTCGTATAAGTAAGCTTCGCACCATTGGAAGCCTTCGCGCCAATTGTCCATGTCTGTTTTTTGGAAGCACTGGCTGTCATAGTCTTATCGGATGCTTTGATACTAACGCCTGTATTCTGACCAGATGCAGAGTTTGATTTTTTGTCAAGAGCAACAAATGTAACATTACTGTCGCTGGCAAATTTCTTTTCTGCGGCGGAACCGGTATATCCGTAAACTGTCACATGCATGCTGTTGCTGAATATTTTATGCATGCCACCAATTGTTGTAACATTTCGTGGTATTGTGATACTTTTCAGAGACGAACAGGAATTAAATGCCCATACATCTATATAACTTAAACCGTTTCCAAGAATTACGTTTGAAAGGGAGGAACAGCCTTCAAACGCACTCATACCTATTTTCTGCATGCTGTCCGGAAGGACTATGCTTTTCAGACTGGTACAGCCATAAAAAGCTTTCGCCTGTATCTCTTTCAGTTTTTTAGACAGGGTAATACTCTCCAGATTTGTACAGCCTTCAAATGCACCTGAACCAATTACAGTTACTGTATCTGGCATTGTGACTTTTTTAATCGTAGCGCGTTTAGCCGTACTGAATAACACATCACCAAGACCGGTTACCGGCACTTCTTTGCCATCAATCATACGTACGGCAGGAATTGTCACTTCAGCAGGGTATCCCGATGAGGGATCAGCAGGCTCCGCTGTTTTGAGCAGAACTCCTCCATCATCATTCCATCCCCATGAGTACCAGACTCCATTGTATACATTACTCTCACTGCTGCTTTCTCCTGCCTGGGAGGCAACCTCCCAATCTGCAAAATCCTCCGCATAAACGCTTCCGCCAAAACTCATCACCATCAGTGCAGAAAGTCCAATTGCTACAATTTTCCTGATTTTTATACGTTTTTCTACATTTCTGTAGATTCTATTCTAAAATATTGGGGGCACCCCTATCTATAATACCTACTCTGTTTTTATACATCAAAGCAACTTCCACCTACAAATTCCCTCAATAGAGAATTCTTCGGGATTTCCTCGCTTGGAACTGCAACAAAATAATCAAAGAATTTCAGAAGACGTTTCGCCTCCAGATACTCCGGTTCATTTTTATCAATTCCAAATAACAATGGTTCCGCATATACCTTAAGACATGCCAGCTCATATACAAGAGCTGAATTAAACATAACATCTGCCTGTTCCTGATACGGGAAGATATTTGCCTCTTCACCTCGCCGTACGGATGGCCATCTTGCTATAGTCTCTTTCGCAGAAGTTCCTCTTGTCCGTGCATCACGCACAATACGGCGGATCAGACGGCCGTCTGTGGTCGGAATGCGGTTATGTTCATCAATATTCAGCTGAGTTAAAGCACTGATGTAAATCTTATATTTACTCTCAGAAGGAAGTGCATAACTGAGTCTGTCGTTCAACCCATGAATTCCCTCAATAACAAGTACATCGTCTTTTCCTAGCTGAAGATAGTCTCCCTTGTATTCCCGAAGTCCTGTCTTGAAATTAAATACAGGCAGTTCAACTTTCTCTCCTCGGAGTAACGCAAGCATATCTTCGTTAAATTGTTTTACATCAATAGCCTCAAGACACTCAAAATTTTTCTCGCCAAATTCATCCAGCGGTGTATCTTCTCTGTTTTTAAAATAATTATCCACTGCAATGGGATGCGGCTTCATGCCATGTGCTGTCAGCTGTACTGACAGTCTGTGTGAAAAAGTAGTTTTGCCTGAAGAGGACGGACCTGCGATCATAATGAATTTCTTGTTTCCGGATTCTGCAATATGCTGTGCGATTCTTGATATTTTCGCTTCCTGAAGCGCTTCCTGTACAAGCAGAATACTGCGGACTCCTTCCTTTGTGATCCTGTCATTCAGATCACCCACATAGGAAATATCCATTTTTTCTGCCCATTCCTGTGATTCTTTCTGCACCTGGAAGATTTTTTCCTCCGGTTTAAATTCCGGAAGTTCTGTCGGATGGGTGAATTCCGGAAGTTCAAGAACAAATCCCTCATCATACATTTTCAAATCAAAGTATTTAATATAACCGGTGTTATCCGCCATGTATCCATAAAAATAATCTTCATAACTGTCAATACTGTAAATATTTACTTTGGAAACTCTGCGATAGTGAAACAGTTTTTCCTTATCATACATATGGTGTCTGTGAAACAATGCAATTGCCTCATCTGTATTCACAGAACGTTTCTGTATCGGTATTTTAGCATCTGCAAGCTCCTGCATACGGTTTTTGACCTGTTCAAGAAATTCTTCATTGAGAACCGTACTTCCGTCCATGGTAAAATAATATCCCGAACCAACAGAATAGTGGATTTCAACTTTATTGACATTTTCTTTGCCGGCTACATCATAAATAGCCTTCAGAAGCACAAAGCAGGCACTTCTTTTGTATGTTTTATAACCGACATCATTACGTATGGTCACAAATCCAATCTCACAGTCTTCTTTCAGACGTTTGTGGAGTTCTCTCAGACGTCCGTTTGCTGTAATAAGGATAATTGGAAACTGCACTTTATCCTGATACTCACTGACAATATCCCGGTAAGTTGTGCCATAAGGATATTCTTTTACCTGACTTTCATACGTCACTTTCAAAAGTTTCTGTTCCATAAAATCCCTCCCACTTCTTACAGTATAGTATATGGGCTTTTTACCTTTGCGCAGGTTATTTTCAGATCATTAAATGCTTTATTCAGTTTTTCTTTCATGGCTTCCATAAAAATGTATTCAGTGCCATAATGACCGGCATCAATAATTGTCAGCCCTTCTGCAACTGTATCAATTCCCGTATGATGGTCAATATCGCCTGTCACATAAACATCTGCACCTTTTGCAAGAACATCTGATATCATGCTTTTGCCACTGCCAGTACAGATTGCAGCCTTTCTGACCTTCCGTTCCGGATCACCATAAATCTTTACATCATTAAGTGAAAGGGCTTTTTTGACAAATTCTCCACATTCCTTCAGCGTCATTTCCGATGGAAGATTTCCCACACGTCCAAAACCTTCCACCCTGTTTTCTGTTTCAGCTGTCACAGAAAGTACTTCTCTGTCCGTAAGCTCAAGATAATCAGCACTCAGATCCGCCATTCCAAGCACATCATAATTTGTATGCATGGCATAATACTGAATGTCATTTCGAATAAGTTTAAGAATCCGTCTTCCTGTAAAAGAATGATTATTTATCTTTTTGATCCCGCCAAATATCATTGGATGATGAGTAATAATCATGTCTGCTCCGGCTGTTACGGCCTGTTCCAGAGTATCCTCGGTCAGGTCAAGCGCCAGGAACACATGATTTACCTCTCTGGTATCGTCTCCCACCAGTAATCCGACATTATCCCAGTCCTCTGCCATAGATGGCGGGTACTGTGCTGTAAGCCAGTCTGTGAGTTTTTTAACTTTCATAGCTGTCAAGAGCAGCCTGTGTCAGCTGCCTCTCCTCCTCTACTTCATTTCTGCGACGCAAAGCCTCCTCTGTTTCAGCTGTTCTGAGACTTGTAAGAATTTTTTTTCGAATATTCATTTCTCTCAGGAGAAACTGATGAAGAACAGGATTTTTTTCAGCAAGAAGATAACGTCCAAACATAAGTTCTTCCACTGTCCAACTCTCCTGCTCCTTTTTTTTGACTGCTTTCATCATTGGATAAAACTTTCCGTCTTCAAGAATTATTTTTTCTTCGATAATACTGTATCCGTTTTCCATAAGAAACTTCCGAAAATGTGGAATATCTGACTGTGGCTGAAGAACCAGTTCCTGAAAAGAATCTGTTGTTTCCCAGTTTGCAGAGAGTATTTTTTCCATCAGAGGGCCACCCATTCCTGCTATTACAAGTGAATCTCCCTCACCGGGATTGATTCCCGAAAGTCCGTCGCACAGACGTGTTTCTATGTATTCGCCCAGATTATATTTCGCAATATGTTCTCTGGCTCTTGCCAGCGGACCCTTACCAACGTCTGTTGCAATGGCTTTTGAAATCTTTTTTTCAGATATCAGGTATACCGGCAGATATCCATGATCGCAGCCCACATCTACCAGCCGGTTTCCTTCCGTTATCATTCCGGCAATTGTTCTCAGCCTCTCAGAAAGCTGTACCGTCACACCCATCAGTCCAGATAATCCTTCAGCTTGCGACTTCGGCTCGGATGACGAAGTTTGCGGAGAGCTTTGGCTTCGATCTGACGGATACGCTCTCTTGTAACATTGAATTCTTTACCTACTTCCTCAAGAGTACGTGCACGTCCGTCATCAAGTCCGAAACGAAGGCGAAGAACTTTCTGTTCTCTTTCTGTAAGTGTTCCCAGTACTTCGATCAGCTGTTCTTTCAGAAGTGTGAACGCTGCTGCATCTGCTGGCACCGGAACATTATCATCCTGGATAAAATCTCCGAGATGGCTGTCTTCCTCCTCACCGATCGGAGTTTCCAATGATACTGGCTCCTGGGAAATCTTGAGGATCTCACGTACTCGTTCAACAGACATGTCCATTTCCTCAGCAATTTCTTCCGGGGTAGGTTCACGTCCAAGTTCCTGAAGCAGCTGACGTGAAACACGGATCAACTTGTTGATCGTTTCAACCATATGAACCGGAATTCGGATCGTACGTGCCTGGTCTGCAATTGCCCTAGTGATTGCCTGACGGATCCACCATGTAGCATAAGTACTGAATTTATAGCCCTTACGGTAATCAAATTTCTCAACTGCCTTGATAAGACCAAGATTTCCTTCCTGGATTAGATCGAGGAAAAGCATTCCACGTCCAACATAACGTTTGGCAATGCTGACAACAAGTCGCAGGTTTGCTTCGGCAAGGCGCTTCTTGGCTTCCTCATCACCCTGTTCCATACGTTTGGCAAGTTCAATCTCCTCATCAGCTGTAAGAAGACTGACTTTACCTATTTCCTTCAGATACATACGTACCGGGTCTTCAATGCTTACTCCCTCCGGAACAGACAGGTCAATCTTATCGAGTTCAATTTCTTCCTCGTCATCAAGTTTGTCTATATCTCCGTCGTCATCCAGAATCAGTTCCTCATCATTACCGGAAATACGGAGCACATCCACTCCACTGGCTTCCAGAAAATCCAGAACCTTTTCCATCTGTTCTACTTCCAGCGGCTGATCTTTAAAGTAATCGCTGATTTCCTGATATTCCAGTACATTTTTTTTCTTTTTTGCCAGCTCCAGAAGTCCAACCAGTTTTTCGCTGAATTTGCCCATATTCATTTCCATAGGTGCTCATTCCCTCCATATAGTGTTTATATTTTATCCTTATTCAAAAGAAATATGCAGTTCCCGACGTTTCCGTCCAAGTTCTTCCAAATCTTTTTTAGCCTTTACTATTTCCTGTAAACCCTGCATGTCTGTAGGATCCCAGTTACGGTTTCTTTCTGCAAGGCTTTCCGACTTAATTCGAAGCAATGTGTCTGCAAATGCCTGATCCTGTTCCTGAGGTGTTTCCAGATGGATCGTGGCATTGAAAAGTGATGCTACTTCTCTCTGCTCTTCACTGTCGGTAAAGCTGTTCAGAAGTTTTGCAGGATTTATATTTCCCTCTGTATGTTGCTGAAACAGCATTCCGGCCACTTCACGGTACAGAGGTACCACAAAATCTTCTGGTGTAAGATACTGTGCAACTTTGTCAAAAATTCCGGGATAAGTAACCAGCCAGGTCAACATCAGTTTCTGTGCCTGATCTGAAGCGGAATCCCGTTTTTTCTTTTCTTTGGTGCCGCTCCGTGGCTGAAACCTGCTTTCGGCGGGTGTTCCTTTAAGTGCAAGTGTATTGACACGTTTTCGGAGATCTTCAACACTCACGCCATAAATGCTTCGATATTTTTTGACAATTGCTTCTATATACAGATTTCTCTCAAGTTCATCTTTCAGTTCCAGAAGCATTTCCGCACATCTTTCGAAAAAACGGTTCTGTCCCTGTGGCTCCTCCATCGGAAATTCTCCCTCCGCAATTCCGACACGGAACATGAAACTGTCAGAGGCCTGGTTGAGTCTTTCCTCAAAAGCTTCCGCTCCCATATTCTTAATAAATTCATCCGGATCTTTGTAAGGTTTCAGATTCACAACTCGGGAATTCACCCCGGCTTCCCGGAGAATCGGAATTCCTCTGAGTGCGGCTCTTATTCCTGCTTCATCACTGTCATACAGAAGCAGCACTTCCTGCGTGTAGCGTTTCAGAAGGCTTGCATGTCCTGACGTCAACGCTGTACCAAGAGATGCAACTGCATTTGTAAACCCTGCCTGATGCATGGAAATAACATCCATATATCCTTCGCAGAGGATCAGATATTTTTTTCTTGTTGTACGTGCAATGTTCAGACCGTACAGATTACGGCTTTTATCAAAAATTTTCGTTTCCGGTGAATTCAGATATTTAGGTTTGCCATCACCCATGACTCTGCCACCGAATCCGATAACCCTGTTATTGACATCCATGATCGGGAATATAACTCTGTTCCAGAATTTATCATACATTCCATGACGTTCATCTACATTAAAAAGTCCCGATTCCCTGAGTCTGTCGTCTTTATATCCTTTGCCTTTCAGATAACGGTAAAGACCGTCACTGAATTTGTCCGAATACCCCAGACCGAATTTTCTCATAGTCTCTTCGCTCAGTCCGCGTCCGGTAAGATACTGGAGGCCCTGCCTGCCTTTTTCTGTACGAAGCTGATAGTAAAAATACTGTGCTGCCTGTTTGTTTATTTCCAGCAGTTCTGCTTTCTGCTGTGCTTTTTCTTTAACTTCTTTTGAGTATTCAATCTGTGGAAGCTCAACTCCGGCTCTGTCTGCAAGATGTTTCAAGGCTTCACCAAAAGTATAATTCTCATATTCCATGATAAAATTGAATACATTTCCTCCTGCTCCGCATCCGAAGCAGTAATACATCTGTTTTCCAGGTGTTACGGAAAACGATGGAGTTTTTTCATTATGAAAAGGACAGAGTCCAAAATATGAACTGCCTTTTCTGGTCAGTTTTACATATTGGGACACTACGTCTACAATATCATTCTTCTGTCGTACTTCTTCAATGATATCGTCCGAATAACGCATATCCTTCCTCCTCTGTTATATGATCATTACCTGCGGAGCAGATAATCTGTTGCTGCTCAATCTCCCTCCCAGGCTCTTGGTATGTATATTTCACGGAATTTTTCCATGCAATACTTATCCGTCATACCAGACAGATAGTCACATACAGCCTGTGCAAGTGATTCTCCTCTTTTCATCAGTACCTGATATTCAGATGACATGGCTGATGGACGTTTTATATAATATTCATAAAGTTCTTTCAGTAATTTAATTGCCTTCTGTTCTTCCTTCTTTGCTCTTGGATTCATATAGACATTCTGAAACATAATTGTTCTAAGATCCATAAGCGCCTTATAAATATCTATTGACATCTCAATACAATTTTTGTCCATACTGTTCTCGATAATATCATGAACAAAAGTGTTTAACCGTTCTCTTGTCGTATAGCCAAGAAGCAGTCTGAGCGTTATCGGTATGTCATCCTCAGTTATGATACCTGCTCGCTGCGCATCATCCATATCATGATGTATATACGCTATTTTGTCAGAAAGCCGGACAATCTGTCCCTCCAGGGTAGCCGGTTTACCACTGAGTCGATGATTCAGTATGCCATCTCTTACCTCCCAGGTAAGATTTAGTCCCTCACCGTTTTTTTCAAGAATCTGCACAACCCGGATACTTTGTTTATAATGTGCAAATCCACCCGGATGGATTTCATCCAGTGCCCTCTCTCCTGCATGTCCAAACGGCGTATGTCCCAGGTCATGCCCCAGCGCAATTGCCTCTACCAGATCTTCATTCACTCGAAGTGCCTTTGCAATGGTTCTTGCAATCTGTGACACTTCCAACGTATGGGTAAGACGATTTCTGTAATGGTCTCCGTTTGGAGCCAGAAATACCTGTGTTTTGTCTTTCAGACGCCGAAATGCCTTGCTGTGAAGAATTCGGTCTCTGTCCCGTTGATAAACAGTACGGACATCACATTCTTCTTCTGGCCGTTCTCTTCCACGGGAATGTATGCTGTGTGCTGCAAATGGACTGAGAAGTTCAAGTTCTCTCTGTTCCATTGTTTCTCTGATATTCATAGGCAAGCCCTCCACAGACTGACAAAAGTATTGCTGTGAACAGTTACGAAAAATACCTCTTATTAATTATATTCTACACAAAGTCACAAATTCCTCTTTTTTTCAAAAAAAATTTGACAATGATTTTATTTTATGAATTTTATAGAAAAGCATAAAGAAAAAAGCTCCTGATATTCAGGAGCTTCACATGCGGAAGATGGGACTTGAACCCACACGAGCGCAATGCTCACAAGATCCTTAGTCTTGCTCGTCTGCCAGTTCCGACACTTCCGCATATCGCATTTCATGGGAGCGTTATGCTTCCTCGCGACAACAAATATTATATCAAAGGAATCAACAATTGTCAACACCTTTTTTAGTTTATGCGGAAGATGGGACTTGAACCCACACAAGCGCAATGCTTACAAGATCCTTAGTCTTGCTCGTCTGCCAGTTCCGACACTTCCGCATATTATGTTTCGCAAGATTTTATTTCGTTCCTTGCGACAAGTGATATAATACCAGAGACTTATAGTAAAGTCAACACCTTTTTTTGAATTTTTTTAATTTTTTATATTTTTAGTTCAATTCTGTTGCTTTTTCAGCAGCTACCGGTTTACCGGCAGCTGTCTGTTTCAGCCATTCTGCTCATTCCCGGATTCCCATCCAGATGCTGCATATTTAATGTTTTTCTTTTTAATCGTTCCTGCTCTGACTGTTTCAGAATATAATCTTTGATTTCTTTGGCATTTTTAATATGACTGAGTTTCAGATCCGGATCTGTAACATCGCCTGTAAAGCAATGAATGGTTCCAAGACCAAGGATCCGCTCCAGCAGGGTATTCTCCAGACGAACATCGATTACTTTATATAAGTAACAGTCGTTCTCTTCTTTTCTTAATAATCCGGTATTAATTGTAATAATTTCATCTGTTACTGTATAAGAAGTAAAAGTCCATGGCATTCCCAGAAACATAGATCTTTTTTTCTCTTTGTAGCTCATCAGCATTTCCTCCCGTTTCATTTTCTGTTTATTATATCACAGTAAATGCCTGATTTCCAGACAGTGCACAACGTTTGTTCTTAATTTAACTCTGCAATTCGGCTGACTGCAACATAAATTTCCTGAATTTTGTACCATGTTGGATAGTCTGTAATTCCTGTCGCAGGAAGTCCGAACACACTTTGGAATTTTTCTACTGAATTTTGTGTTTCCTGTCCGTAGATACCATCTTCTGTAATTTTTGGAATTGCCGGATATGCTCCCGATATAACATTTAGCTGTTCCTGCATCTGACGCACTTTTTCTCCTGTTGCCCCTATATTCAGGTCATAGCCGGGCCAGGAGGCCGGAATTCCCGAAATTTCTTCTGCAACATTGATGTACATATCATTTCCGTAGAAATATCTCAGAATCTCAATCGGGGAATACCCCTGATCTCCAAGCGATTTGCTGCCCCATTGCGTCATCCAGCCACGATTTCTGCATTGTACCTGTCGCCCGTCACAATATTGTGTAAGAATTGGCTGGCGAACATCTGGTCGTGAAAGATAATTCTCAAATAATTCATCTACAATTCTGGAAATGCTGTCAAAGACATTTCTGCCACGGATCCATTTATGATCATAAGCTGTTGACGAGGTAATTGTAAAGTCGTAGCCCTTATTCCGGTACCATTCCGTATAAACACGATTCAATGTAAAAGACATGATTGCCAGTACATTTGCACGGATCGTATCATCAGGCCAGGTTGCATAGATCTCGCTGCTGGCGACATTTTTGATATAATCTTTATATCGAACATAATAATTTGAGGCTGTTGTATCATTCACTGACCCATCATGAACTACAATATATTCCGGTATGACCACCCTGCTCAGAACGATCTCTCCGCTTTCATCTATTGGTTTGATCTCTGCTTCTTCAATCTTGGGAGGATATTCAGCAAATAATGTATGGGGTCCGATCACAATACGTTCAAATGAAGCTTCTGCCTGAAAAGCAATTTTCATCTGCTGCTGTGCCAGCACTCCCGGAAGCACCTGTATTCCTGCAATTTCCAAATTTTCAAACCCCTCTGCCTGTACCTGAACTGTATATTCTGCATATGGCTGCTCTTCCCCGGGTTCCATACTGTATTCAAGAGGCGGTGTTTTCAAATCCAGCACCGGTGTCTGCCCCGACGAATCTGTCTGCAACTCTTCAATTGTCTGGCCGCTTTCTCCTGTATAAGAAATTTTCACCAGCGCATTTTCCACCGGACGCGTTCCGTCTTCCGTAAAAACACTTACTTTTAATTTCCCCTGATCTGTCTGATCCTGCTGACATTTTATTTTATTATAAAATTCCATCTGCTTCTCCTGCCCAAAAGCTCTCCGTACATTCTATGCAGTACAAGGTGTATCCGGCACAAATATTAATTAAAAAAACAGAGAGAACCATTTCTGATCCTCTCTGTAATTACAGTTAGAATATTTTCATAAAATCATTATACATGACAAATACCATCAGCAGCATCAGCACCATCAGACCGGCAAAATGAATCATACCTTCAACTTCACGGTTCACAGGTTTTCTGCGTATTGCTTCAACAATCAGAAAAACAAGTCTCCCTCCATCAAGAGCCGGAAGAGGCAGCAGATTCATTACTCCAAGATTGGCAGAAAGAAGTACCGCCATATTCATCATATTCATCCAGAGCATCAGAGTACCCTCACTCTTGCTCTCTTCATATGTGGTTCCAATTGCATCAACAACACCGACAGGACCGCTTAAGTCCTTCATTCCCAGATGTCCTGTCACAAGTTCCTTAAGACTGAGAATCGTTGTTCTTACCATATATTTCACATCAAGAGCAGCGTATTTCACAACACCAAGTCCATGTGTTTTCTCATAGCCTACATTGAAAGAAAATCCAAGCTGTGGTGTACGATATTCCTTGGGTGTGATAGTTGCCGTATAATCAAGGCCATCACGTTCATACGTAATCTCTACCGGTTCAGATGAAAGCGGATGTTCTGCAATATATGCATCATAAGCTTCTCCGTCAGCTATCTCTGTTCCGTTAATTGCCGTAATCGTATCACCGGCTTTCAACCCGGCCTGCTCCAGTGGCATTCCCTCTATCAGTGATTCAACAGTCATAGAAGAAACGTCTGAACGATTAAAGCCAAGCAGATATCGCACAGATGCGTCCGGTGTATAGGTAACAGTTTCTGTTTCACCATTTCTCTTAACCTTGAGAGTAATTGGTTTTTCCTGAAGTTCATTCAGATAACTGTAAACGTAGAGGTCTTTCGCAAGATCAATATGATATCCGTCATATTCCGCAATAACATCACCTTTCTGAAGTCCGGCCTCTGCTGCCGGTGAACCCTCCTGTACCTCTACAATCTCTGCCGGATCATAGCCAACAAAGGAAACTATAATGACTGAAAGAATAAAAGCAAGAATAAAGTTAAAAACAGGTCCTGCTGCAACAACAGAAATTCTGCCCCAGACAGGAGCTGCATTAAACGCACCGGGAACATCTTCTTCAGCAGTATCCTCTCCAACCATGGCACAAGATCCTCCAATCGGAAGAATCTTCAGAGAATATTTTGTTTCTCCTTTTTGAAAACTGCAGATTCTTGGTCCCATTCCAAGAGAAAATTCTGTTACCCCAATGCCGTTAAGCTTTGCAAAAAGGAAATGTCCAAATTCATGTATCAGGATTATCGCACTGAAAATAATGATCGCGATAAGAATTTTCAATTTACCACCTACTTTCAATCCACTGATATGTATCGTTTTCTACTGCAAGTATTTCATCAAGATCCGGATTTTCACTTTTGTGGTGTCTGTCCATAGACTGCCCGATAATATCATAAATATCCAGGAAACCAATTTCTTTATGAAGAAATTTTCTGACAGCCAGCTCATTTGCCGCATTAAATACAGTCGGCATCGTACCGCCCTCTCTGGAAGCATATATTGCCATCGGCAGCCCGAGGAATGTATTCATATCCGGCTCTTCAAAAGTAATCTGTCTCAGTTTCGCAAAATCAAGGCGTTCTCCGTCAAGATATCTTCTGTGCGGATAATACAGTGCATACTGAATAGGAAGTCTCATATCAGGTGTGCCAAGCTGAGCAATGATACCTCCATCTTTAAATTCTACCATGGAATGGATCACACTCTGTGGCTGAACAACAACCTGGATATGCTCCAGATCTACATCAAAGAGCCATCTGGCTTCCATAACCTCAAGTCCTTTATTTACAAGAGTCGCAGAATCCACTGTAATTTTCTGTCCCATAACCCAGTTCGGATGTTTCAGTGTATCTTCCAGCGTTACATTTGCAAGTTCAGCTCGTTTCTTTCCACGGAAAGGACCTCCTGACGCAGTAATAAGAAGTTTATGTATCTCTTTATGTTCTTCACCGTTCAATGCCTGAAAAATAGCACTGTGCTCGCTGTCGACCGGAAGAATATGCACCCCATATTCTTTTGCCATCGGCATTATAAGATGACCGGCTGTCACCAGGGTTTCTTTGTTTGCAAGAGCAATATCTTTTCCTGCACGGATTGCTTCAACAGTAGGACGGATTCCAAGCATTCCGACAATTGCTGTCACAAGGATTTCTGTCTCAGGCATTGCCGCCAGTTCCAACAATCCCTCCATACCGGAAACTATTTTTGTATCAGTGTCCTGAATTTTTATTTTCAGTTCTCCGGCTGCTTTTTCATCCCATACAGCGACCAGTTTTGGAGAAAATTCTCTTACCTGCTCTTCCAATTTCGCAATATTTCTTCCCGCACTGATTCCAAGGACCTGAATATCACCGTTTGCACGGACAACATCCAGCGTCTGTGTTCCAATAGAGCCTGTCGAACCTAAAATCGCAATTTTTTTCATCATATACTCCCATTATAATCCAAGAATAATTTTTGCAAGGTAAAAAATCACAGGTGAAGTAAAGATTACACTGTCAAAACGGTCCAGTATCCCGCCATGACCAGGTATAAGTTTTCCGTAATCCTTGATTCCCTGATTTCTTTTGATTGCAGAAGCAGCCAGGTCTCCTACCATCGAGATCAGCGCACCAACTCCGCAGATTACTGCATATTCAGCCATCGGGCCATTTGTTGCAGCTGCATAGATAACGCCAAGAAGCGCAGCACCGACAACGCCTCCCACGCCACCTTCCACAGACTTTTTCGGGCTGAGTACTGGTGCCATTTTGTGCTTGCCGATCAGCATTCCCACACAATATGCACAGGTATCACAACCCCAGGAGCAGAGAAAGATCAGCCATACAATATATTTTCCACCTTCCAGATTTCTGGTCAGAAGAATAAAAGACAGCATAACTGCTACATAAACCACCCCAAAGAATGTCGCCATAACCTGATCCGCTTTGTATTTTGGATAGGTAAAGACATAAACAAACATCAGAAGAACAAGAGCAATCAGAATTGCCATTGTTCCATAACGTTCAAAATCAAGAAGCACTGTTCCATAATAAAGAACCGCTCCCAGATATCCGGTAATTTCCAGCAGTTCGACTTTTTCTTTATGAACTCTCATTGCTTTGTACAATTCCTGCATTCCGATAAGTGAAATGCACAGAAGCGTAATAAAAAGCACATAGCCTCCACTTATAATTGTCAGT
The DNA here is from genome assembly GCF_052065235.1 of Blautia sp. HCP28S3_G10. Taxonomy (NCBI): domain Bacteria; kingdom Bacillati; phylum Bacillota; class Clostridia; order Lachnospirales; family Lachnospiraceae; genus Blautia; species Blautia sp. HCP28S3_G10. The sequence goes on from NZ_JBQHUL010000039.1 coordinate 14,572, forward strand.
AAAGCAGCAATCACCAAAAGGATTCCGCTTAAGAGTCGTATCTTAAACATCCTTATTCCTCCTTAACTCCCCCGTATCTTCGGTCTCTTTCATTATATTTTTCGATAGCTTTGATCAGTTCCGGTTTATGGAAATCCGGCCAGGGCACATCTGTAAAATAGAATTCAGCATATGCCAGCTGCCACAGAAGATAATTGGAAAGTCTCTGTTCTCCGCTTGTTCTGATCAGCAGATCAGGATCAGGAATCCCTGCTGTATCAAGGTAATTTTCAAAAATATTTTCATTTATATCTTCCGGTTTAACCTTACCATCAATCGCATCCTGGGTCAGACGGCGCACCCCACGTATGATTTCATCTCTGCTCCCATAATTCAGTGCTATCTGGAAATACAGTTCGTCATAATCTTTCGAAAATTCTTCCAACTCACGGATTTTATCCTGTATATCCGGTGCAAATGCGCTTGGGTCTCCGATGATTTTTACTCTCATATGATTCTTTTCCGCACTTTTAAGGCACTTTTTCAGATAACTGCGAAACAGTTTCATAAGTCCTTCAACTTCTTCTCTGGAACGTTTCCAGTTTTCTGTTGAAAAAGCGTATACTGTGAGATATTTTACACCCAGATCTTTAATATCATCACATATAGATTCCAGATTTGCACAGCCCTTGATATGCCCATAACTTCTTGGCATTCCCTTCGCCTTTGCCCATCTGCCGTTACCATCCAGAATAATGGCTATATGGTTTGGTACATTCATATTCGTTCCTCTCATTCTCTGTATCATATGCAACAGAAAGAGAGCCGGATACTACGGCTCTCCTCCCCATGTGTTCATTTAAATAATTATACAGTAAGAATTTCTTTTGATTTGACATCTACTGCTGCATCAATGTCTTTAATGTATTTATCTGTCAGCTTCTGTACAGCTGTTTCTAAATCTTTTATTTCATCTTCAGAAACATCCTGTTTGGCCAGTTTCTTGAATGCATCGTTTGCATCTCGTCTGATGTTACGTACAGCAACTTTTGCAGCCTCGCCTTTTTTCTTAACATCTTTAACCAGCTCTTTACGACGCTCTTCTGTAAGTTCCGGAAGAACCAGACGAATGATTTTTCCATCATTATTCGGGTTCAGACCAAGATCTGAGGTTAGGATTGCTTTTTCGATTCCTTTGATCAGACTGGATTCCCATGGCTGGATCTGAATCATACGTGCCTCCGGTACGGTGATGTTTGCAACCTGCTGAAGCGGTGTAGGTGATCCATAATAATCAACCACGATTTTGTCAAGAATATGCGGATTGGCACGTCCCGCGCGAATTGTGGTTAGCTCTGTTTCAAATCCCTTCAGAGTCTTTTCCATTTTGCCTTCATATTTCTGAACTCTTTCATCCATTTGTTAAATCTCCCTTTACTTTTATATTAGTTTTGCTAAACAGTGACTCTGGTACCTGAAAACTTACCATGAACTGTATTTACAATACTGTTTTCTTCTTCCAGACCAAATACCAGCATCGGCATTTTCTGTTCAAGACACATAATAGAAGCAGTCAGATCCATTGCTGCAAGTTTTTTATCTACAACTTCCTGGATAGTGATCTCGTCATATTTTACAGCATTCGGATTTACCTTCGGATCACTGTCATAGATTCCGTCAACTGCCTTTGCCAGAAGGATCGCTTCGGCTTCAATTTCTACTGCACGAAGTACAGTGGCTGTATCTGTTGAGAAATACGGATGACCTGTACCGCCTGCAAAAAACAGGATCTTGCCTTCTGAAAAAGCTTCTTCCACTGCATCTTTGGAGTAGAGTTTCGTAAATGCTCCACATGCGAATGGTGTAAAAATCTCTGTTTTCAATCCGAGATATCTGCAGATATCGGATACATAAATACAGTTCATAACAGTAGCCAACATACCTATCTGATCCGCTTTATTGCGATCGATTGTTTCACTCGTACGTCCTCGCCAGAAGTTTCCTCCGCCAATAACAATACCAACCTGAGTTCCCTCTTCAACAATTGTCCTGATCTGTTTGCCTACTGCGATAACTGTTTCTTCATCAAATCCTGTCTTTTTTGCTCCCGCAAGAGCCTCTCCGCTTAATTTCAGTAAAATTCGTTTCATTATATATTTATCCTTTCCCCTTCCGGTATCACATTACCATACTCCGCTTACAACTTCATTTCCTGATTCATCCACTGTAGTTGCAACTGTAAAATTCGGATAATAATAGTAACCGGAAGTACCTGTAGTTTCATCATTATCCCATTCGGAAGATTGTGCATCTCCTACTGCCCCGATCAGATCATCCACAGACTTACCAATATATCCTTTTGCTGTTTCAATCGTACTGTCAGTAGGCTCTGTATTGGTGTTATCTCCACCATTACTCGGAGTATCATTATTATTGTTATCGCCTGGTTCTGCCGGAACCGGTGTACTGGTCGGATCAGGCTCATTGCTCGGAACACTGGAATCATCCGGCACTGGTGTCGGTGTTGCTGAATCAGAATCCTCATCTGTATCAAGCCCCAGTCGCTCCTTTACATCATTAAGCGTTGAAACTTCTGAGCCGCCGGAAGATGTCACATAAGTTGCATATGGAATTGCATCTTCATCTTCACCATCCATTTTCAGAGTGATTTTCTGAATTGTGGTCAGCGGAAGCTGACGGAAGAAACATTCATTCTTTTCTTCATCTGTATAAGTGATACGAATATCATAAGTTGCAGAAGAAGAATCTTTTTCATAATAATATACAGCGCTGTCCCCGTTTTTCAGAGTAAACATTCCACTTACAAGATCATCACCCCATTCGTACTGTGCATCTTCATCTGCCTCATCAGCCGGTGTCTGACGAATATAAATTGCCTTAATCTCAGATCCTGTCTGGTTTATAATTGTCAGCTTGGAAGCTGTGGAAGTTTTTTCTCCCATAATGTTTTTTTCTTCGGTTTTTTCCATGTCGACCAGTTCTATGGTAGGTGTCGGCGTGGTATCTTCTGTTGCCGGAGTCGGAGTCACCTGAGCAGTCTGCTGCTGATTTTCGGATTTTTTACCACAGCCTGCTGCCGCCACCGCAAGTATAAGCAGTCCTGCAACTGCAAAATAACGTTTTTTGATCATTTTAATTCCTCCCATTCCTGTTATGGAATAACCCTGTAAACGTCTTTTGTTTTAATTTAATTATACAGAGTATCCAATTCTTGTCAACCAATTGAAAGTGAAATTCATACAATTTTAAAAGGTTGGTAATGCAGACGGATTAAAGATTCTTTACTTTAAATTCACGCTCAGCCTCACGACGCTGGTCTTTACGGGCAATATCCTGTCGTTTGTCATACAACTTTTTACCGCGTGCAACACCAATCTCAATTTTTACAAGACTGTCTTTAAAATAAACCTTCAGCGGAACGAGCGTCAGTCCTTTTTCCTGAAGCTTTCCCTCAATTTTATTAATCTCATATCTGTGTAAAAGCAGCTTGCGTACCCTGAGTGGATCTTTGTTGAATATATTTCCCTTTTCGTACGGACTGATATGCATACCGTAAATGTAAACTTCTCCCTGCTCTGTCCGGATAAAAGATTCTTTAATACTGCATTTGCCATTGCGGAGAGACTTGACTTCCGTTCCAACAAGGGCAATTCCGGCTTCATAGGTATCCTCTATAAAATAGTCATGAAAGGCTTTTTTATTATTGGCGATCAGTTTGATTCCTGATTTTTTTGCCATGGCTCTTCCTCCTCTTTTATTTCAGTAATAGTAAAATCAACGGTTCTTTTCAATGCATCTGCATCAGCAACACGTACCTGTACTTTTTGTCCCAGGTGATAGGTCTTTCCTGTCATATCTCCGCGAAGTTCAAAGTTCTCCTCATCGTAAGTGTAGTAATCATCATTCAGACTGGTTACATGTACAAGGCCTTCTATCGTATTCGGAAGTTCCACGTACAGACCATAAGCTGTAACGCCTGAAATAATACCCTCATACTCCTCTCCAAGATGATAGGACATATACTCTGCTTTCTTCAGTTTGTCGGATTCTCTTTCCGCTTCCTGTGCTCTTCTTTCACAAGTACTGGACTGACGGGCCACTTCTTCCAGTATTTCTTTATAATGTTCCGTTCTGCCTTCCCGTTCAAGTCTCCCCCTTATATTATCACGAATGATACGGTGGATCTGTAAATCTGGATATCTGCGGATCGGAGAAGTAAAATGACAGTAATATCTTGCAGCCAGTCCAAAATGTCCGCTGCATTCTGTCGTGTATCGTGCCTGTTTCATAGTCCGCAGAGTCAGACGGCTGATCATAGTTTCATTTGGAAGTCCCTGTATACTTCCAAGTATTTCCTGTATCTCCTTGGGAGTGATTTCCTCTCCTGATTTCTGCACTTTAATTCCCTGATTTCTGAGAAGGGTAAGAAGACTTTCGATTTTTTCAGGATCCGGATTTTCATGGGTACGATATACAAAAGGATATTCTCCCTTACAGTATTCTTTTGCCACAGTTTCATTTGCCATCAGCATAAAATCTTCAATAATATCTGTTGCTGCATTTGCTTCGTATGGCTGGACATCTATGGCACGTCCCGCACCGTTCAGTGTGATCTTGCTTTCCGGGAAGTCGAAATCTATGGATCCTCTATGATGGCGTTTACTGCGCAGAAGTACTGAAAGTTCTTTCATAAGGAAAAACATCGGCACAAAATCCCTGTATTCTCTGCTTGTCTCTGTATCACCATCTTCAAGAATACATCTCACCTGGTTATAGCTCATCCTTCTGTCTACACGGATGATCGTCTCTGCGATCTTATGATCTACTACATTTCCCTTTTCATCTATATCCATAAGACAGCTTAAAGTCAGTCTCTCTTCGCCCTGATTCAGGGAGCAGATACCATTGGAAAGTCTTTCCGGAAGCATCGGAATAACTCTGTCAGCCAGGTAAACGCTTGTTCCTCTTTTTAAAGCTTCTCTGTCAATGGCACTGCCGCCCTGCACATAATTACTTACATCAGCAATATGAACACCCAGATGATATACTCCGCCTGTTTTTGTAAGTGTAACAGCATCATCAAGATCTTTTGCATCTTCACCGTCAATAGTCACTGTCTGAAGTTCTGTGAGATCAAGCCTGCCATTCCTGTCGCCTTCCAGTACATGATCTGGCACACGCTGTGCCTGGTTCATCACCTTAACCGGAAATTCAGTCGGAATATTGAAGCTTTTGACAATCGCAAGGATATCTGTTCCTGGAGCATTCATACTTCCGAGATTTTCTTTTATTTTTCCCTCCGGTTTGTGCTTTTCATCACCGTAATCAATAATCTCGGCTACGACTTTGTCACCGTCACGGACACCTTTGGCATTTTTTGCTGAAATGTATATATCTTTTGAAAATTTCTGATTATCACACAGGATAAATCCATAATCGCGCTCGCGCTGAAAAGTTCCCACAACTTCCTGATTCCCACGTTCCAGGATTTTTATGACAGTTCCCTCTATTCGCTTCCCGCTTTTATTTTCCTTTTTCAGAAGAACCTGGACTTTGTCCTGATGCATGGCTGTGCCGGTCGCATCAGCCGGAATGAAGATATCTTCTTCTTCCTCTTCAAGTTCTACAAAACCAAAGCCTTTATGATTTCCGATAAAAGTTCCTTCTTTAATAAGGCCAAGTTTTTTATATTCTTTTATATTTTTCTTTTTGGGTTTTATAATCTGTTTTTTTCCGGGAAATTTCTTTCTTTTTTCCCATATTTTCTTTCTGCTCAATGATACTCCTTTTCCTGTTTGAGAAAAAAAAGCACTCTTGTGATCATACAAGAGTGTTTTCTTCTGACAATTCCTAGAAATTCATATTTAAAACAGCTGCCAGTACAAAAAATAAAACTGCCATGACAGTAGTTGCTCTGACAAGACCGCCCTCCATGGAACGTCCTTTATTCTTTCCCCAGTAAGAATCAGCGGCTCCTGAAATTGTACCACCAAGACCCTGCTGTTTACCTTCCTGCATAAGAACAACAACAGTAAGAGCAATACAATCTATGGCAAAAATAACAGTCAGAATAATTCTTAAAATCTGCACTTCGATTACACCTCCTAATCAACTAGTGGTTATTGTAACATATCGTTTCAGTTATTTCAACTATTTTTAGGGTTTTTTCTCTTGACAAAGCACTGCTATTCATAGATTATTGTATAAGACTAAAATAAAGGATGGAATACCATGAAAACAACTGACAATAAAATTTATGTATTTCTTTTTTCGCTGTTCCTTTCCCTTGGAACAGGCGCTTTAATACTTAAGATTCCTTCATGTTCCGAGGTTGTGGCATCAAAAGGAAATATTAATCTTCTTACCTATGGAATCACTGTGGTTCTCTTCTGCATAGCTTATTTTTTTGGAAGTCTTCTGGTCAGTAGAACCTCCGTTTCCGGTCACAGACAGAATCCCGCATCAGCCTTTGTTGTATCATTGTTTCTTCTGGCAGCTGACTTTGTTTTTCTGTTTTTTATGTTCAAAATGGAAATGAACGTATATGCATCTTTTTCTTCCAGATACATCTGGCATAATATGCCACTGCTTCTTGTGATCCTGTGCATTACCGTCGAAAATATTTTTTTCCTTTTTCTTATGCGCAGAAGCACTTTAAACACTCCGGATTTTTCTATGTACCTGCTTTATGGAATTTTTACACTGCTGACTGCCTATAACTTCTATACACCGGCAGTTTTTCTCAGGGATGAGGCTGATCGCCTCCATATGGATGCTTATTTTAATTCCATTTACAACGTACTCCATGGAAATGCATACAGCACATATACTACAAGCATTTATGGACATTATGGTATTTTTTACAAACTGCCTCTCAAACTTATGGGCGGTGATTTTATTGACTTCATATTCCTTAACAGTTGTATTGGTGCACTCTGCTTCCTTGCCATGTTTCTTGCTCTGCATTTCATGGTCAGAAGAACTTCCCTCAGAATACTCGGAGCGATTGCCATGACATTCCCTGTTCTCAGTATGCGCAGCGGAATCTACTGGCAGCTGTGGCCGCACCGTATTCTCTTTATGAGCCTTATGCTATGCTATACAGCCTTTTGTGTTAGATATCATAAACTTAACCGTATAACCTGTATTCTAGGATATCTTATTGCAATGGCCGGTGTTCTCTGGAATACTGAAAGCGGTCTTTTCTGCGCAGTTGCCTGGTCAGGTTTCTGGATTCTTAAAATTCTTGCAGATCATTCAAGGTCTTTTGTAAATTCTTTTATAAACATCTGTCTGCAACTTGCCGGAATTATTTTCTCTTTCCTTGGTGCATACGGTATCGTTGAAATATATAACATTTCCTGTGGCGGAGCACCTGCAGGATTGCATGAATTCCTGTTTCCGCTTCTGCAGTCTTCCTATATGGATGATCTGCTCCGTGTTGATCTCCCGGATTTTCCAAGTGCTTACATGGCAGTTATGGGACTTCTGTTTCTGGCACTTGCATGGGGAATATCCAAAATACGTTTTATTCATTCCGCTTTTGCCAGTGACAATGCACTTCTTCCGGCATGTTACAGTTTTTCAGCATCAATCCTGACACTTGGGCAGCTGACATATTTCATTAACCGTGCCGCTTATCATAACCTCGAGATCTGCCACCTGCCTGCTGTTTTACTCATCTGCATTCTCGCAGAACGTGGCTGGGAGTTTGTTAGCACTTTCCGTATCCGTGATCTTCGAAAATATCAGACACATATGATTTATAAAGGAGCTTTTACCGTTACCTCCATTGTAATTCTGGTCAGCATCTGCACAGGAAATATCATTCAGTACGGTTCAAACATGAGCCTCCGCCAACAGTTGCACAATAAAACAGAAGTGCATGATTTTGCCGCAAATGTTGCTGCTAACATTCCCGAAAACACCTATGGATTCGGAATAGGAGTTCCTGAAATTTATGCCATGCTTCGATGGGATACCCAGTGTTACACTCTGGATTTTGCAGACCTATCTCTTCGACCAGAAGTTGGTGACCATGTGATGGAGGATATCCAGAAAAAAAATCTTTCCTGTTTTCTTGCTGGTGAAAACGCTGTGAAACGTCTTCAGAAATATTGTTCTAAAGATAAATCCGACTGGCTTCTGAACAATTATCAGATTGCACAGACTTTTGAATTCCAGGGAGCTGTCCTTGAATATTATATCCGGATATAAGTTATTTCCAACACAGAAGTGCCGCAGATCTGTTTTGGTCTGCGACACTTCTTTTATTCTGCAAATGGATTTTCAAAAACTGCGAGTTCACCAAGATATTCATCGATTCGCAAAAGCTGATTATATTTTGCATTTCTGTCAGATCTGCATGGGGCACCTGTTTTGATCTGCCCGGCACCTACTGCTACTGCAAGATCTGCAATAAAAGGATCTTCCGTTTCGCCTGATCTGTGTGAAATTATCGTCCTGTATCCTGCTTTCTGAGCTACCTCAACCGCATCCATTGCCTCACTGAGCGTACCTATCTGATTGACTTTTATCAGGATTCCATTTGCAGTTCCCAGTCGGATTCCACATTTCAGTCTTTTTATATTAGTTACAAAAAGGTCGTCTCCGATCAATTGAACCTTGTCGCCCAGGCGTTCTGTCATCTGCTTCCAGCCCTCCCAGTCATCTTCTCTCAGACCGTCTTCTATTGACACGATTGGATACTTTTCTATAAGCTCTTCGTAATATGAAATCATTTCTTCTGTATCTCGCAGAATTTCCCTTCCTTTCATACGACTTTCTCCAGGAAAATGATACACTCCGGAAGTTTCATCATATAATTCACTTGCCGCCACATCGATTGCAATAAATACGTCTTCTCCACCACGATATCCTGCTTTTGCACATGCTTCCATAATAAGTTTCAGCACTGACTCTGCGTCCGCAAGATCAGGCGCAAAACCACCTTCATCACCTACAGCTGTTGACAGACCATATTCTTTAATAAGGATTTTGAGGAACTGATATATTTCGACGCACATTTCTATCGCATTATCAAAAGATCCGGCTCCCGCTGGCATGATCATAAATTCCTGTACATCAACAGTATTTGATGCATGCTTTCCCCCTTGTGTCAAGCTAATGACACAAATTTTTTGAGATTTATGCGATTCCTTTTTTAACCACACAACTGCTGAGTTTTCTCAACATACTTAACAAGTTCATCATCGAAGTTCCACTCAATCTCAATTCTTTTATCCTTATATACCTTGATACTGCGAACAAAGGCTACTGCGATCTCCCTGGTTAATTTCTCACTACCCTCAATCAGATCAGTCAGACATTGCCTTCCATCTGCCGGAAGTTCCAAGAGCTTTTCAGCTGCATCCTTCTGTTCCTGCTCTGTTTGAGCCATTGCAGTTGTTTCTCTTTCGATCTGTTTGTCCAACCGTTCATTCTTTCTGGAGAATTCTTCTTCAGTGATCTCATCCATTGCATAACGCATATATAATTCTGTTTTTTGATGTTTGTATCTACTAATGCTGTCTTTTGCATTACGGATTTTCTTCGCAGCCTCATTCACCTTTGATTTCAACTCTGTCTTTTGTAATTCAAGCACCGGATCCGCATTGTCACTTACCTTTGCAAACATCTTTATTGCTCTGAAAACCATCCCATTAAGCTCATCATCATACAAATTGTCAGTAGCACAATCCGGATTTGATGTATTGAATTTTCGTGGACACTTGAAATGAGCATTACATCGGGTTACATGATGCAAATTCTGACCACATCCTCCACACTTCACCAGACCCTTCAATGGATAATTAGTATTGTGGATTTTTTTCTTTTTTCTGGAGTTTAATTCCAGTTTTTCCTGCACTGCATCAAACATTTCTTTAGAAATAATTGGTTCATGGGTGCCTTCAACCACAATCCAATCTTCCTCTTTTGTCTTCACATGCTTGCTGCTTCCCACTGATGCAACCTTCCATTTTCCACCGATTGTAGTTCCTACATACGTTTCTGTAGTCAATATCAATCGCACTGTCGTCGGATACCAGATATATTTCTCTGTAGTATTCTTTACGCCAGTTTTCAATACCTCTTTTTTATATTGCCCCGGACACATGATGCCCTGTTCATTCAAATAACGGGCAAGCTGTGTTATATTCATTCCATCCAGATATTTTTGAAATATCATCTTCACCACAGGTGCTGTTTCCGGATTGATCACAAGACTTGTCACATCTTCATCCGGCTTTAAGTACCCGTATGGTGCTCTTGCACCCATGTACTTTCCAGCTTTCTGTCTCTGTAATAAAGTCTTCTTAACCTTTTCAGAAGTATCAATACTGTGATGCTCGTTGATAATATTCCTAAAACCAACATCAATTCCAGGCATACCGGAATCATAATTCAAGCTGTCAACATTATCATTAATCGCTATGAATCTGACATTGAGAAACGGGAAAATCTGTTCCAAATAAGTATCAACCTCTATATGATTCCTACCGAATCGTGAGAGATCTTTCACTATTATAGCACATACTTTACCATCTCTGACAAGCTCCATCATCTTTTTAAATCCCGGACGCTCAAAATTTGTTCCACTATAGCCATCATCTTTGAATTCCAACACTTCCGCATTCTTAAACTCATTTTTGCTGGCTATGTATTGCCCGATCACGATTCGCTGATTGGTAATACTGTTGGATTCGTCAAGAATATCATCATCTTCCAGGGACAATCTCAAATATTTTACTATGCACTTATCATCTGACATTTGATCATCCCCTCCTCCAGATCTTCTGCTAATTTTTGCAGTTCATCCTGAAATTTAAATTCAATTTCGATGCGTTTATCCTCATACAAAGTAATTTTCTTTATATAAGAAGCGACCACATCTTTCGTAAGGCACTCCATTTTTTTACCTTTTATGAAATCCGAAAGCCATAAATAGTTCTGCCTGCACAGTTTTTCTGTAGTTTTTCTACTTTTTTCAATCTCTTTTTTCCTTACAACCAGTTCTTTTTCGACCACGGATATTCTTTCAATCATACGATGATATGCATCCGAATCTATATTTCCCGAAACGTACTGTTCATAAAGTTCAAGACGTTTTGCTTCATTCTGTTTGTTAAGCTGCACTATTTTACTGTTTTCTTTATTCAGATACCGCCTGTACGTATCAAAATACTCATCATTAAAGCAATTAAGCTGTTTATTGATCTCACAGATTGATTTTAATTGCTTTAATATCGCATGATATACCAGTTCATCAATAACATCTTCTTTCCAACGATTACAACTATAGCTATCCTTTGATACCGTTGCATAATTACCACATATATAATAGTAATTATAATAGAGTATGCCATTACGTTCTTTTCTGGAATACCTTCTGGACATTTTTGCCCCGCATTCTCCGCAAAAAATAATACCTGCATATTTATTTTCACGCTTGCCATGCGTTTCCATCTTACTCAGATCTTTTTTGGGAATTGCATTTTTCTGCTTTATCTTGATAATCGCTTGCACTTTCTCAAATAATTCCTCACTCACAAGAGCTTCATGGGTATTCTCATGCTCATTCCACTCGCTTTTATCCAGAATCGTGTTTTTTTCACTTGTGAGAAGAGAAGTTCTGGTTTTATGCGTATAGGTATTCCCAAGATAATGCCTGTTTTCTGCAATTCTTTTAATTGTAGATGAACACCAATGAGTATCTGTTTCATCAAGACTATCCAAGAATAACTTCCCAGTTCTTGCATATAGTCTTGGAGGCGAAAGCAACATCTCATTAAATTCTTTTGAAATGCTAAGATATGACTGCCCCTCAGCTATTTTTTTAAATATTTTTACTGCATAAGGAGCTGTCAATGCATCAGGAACCGTAATTGGATTGCCATCTTTATCTTTTTCCCTTTTATATCCATAAGGTGCATCTCCACCACAGTATTCTCCGGATTCCATTCTGATTTTCATGGTACCGGAACTCTTTACTGATGCATCTTTCGCATACATATCATTGGCAAGATTGGAAATCATAATCCCCAACATCTGATTGTCACATTCAGGGCTGATACTGTCATAATTATCATTCACCGATATGAAACGAACCTGCATAAATGGAAATATTTTTTCCAGATAATTGGATACCTCCTCCAAATTTCGACCAAATCGTGATAGATCCTTGACTATGACCGTATTAATTTCTTTTGTTTTGATATCATTCAGCATCCTCACAAAATCATCTCTGTCAAATTTGGTCCCTGAAATACCATCGTCTTTATAAAACTTCACTACTTCAATATCCGGATGGGCTTCCGCATAGGAAAGAGCAATCAGTTTCTGTGTTTCCAGCGTTTCTCTTTTTTCACCATTGATATCTACAGAAATTCTGGTGTATATTCCTGCTTTCCAGATCTTCTGCGGTGATGACTGTAATAATGTTTCAGCCTGCTTCATCTGACGATTCTTTGTTCTTGCCATTATACAGCCACCTCCTGTCTTGTTTTGCCTATTTGTTCTGCCAACCTTGCCGCCGTCACCAACTCGTCTTGAAATCTGTAAACAATTTCAATTTTTTTATCTTCAAATACTTTGATTTTTTCTACATATTGAAGAAGCATGTCTCTGTCAAGTTCTCCCAGGCACGGTTTTTCAAGAAATGTACTTACCCATTCTTCACACATCAGTTTATTTTCCAAAAGATCTTCAATATACTCTTCCTGCTTCTCAATATTGGCTTCCAGATTTTTAATCTCAGCCTGATAACGTTCTCTAAGCAGTGTATAATCCTCTTTTGATATAATCCCAGATGCGAGATTGCCTGATAATGAATGCAACAGCTTATAATACTTATTGACCTTATTTCGTAATTCCAGTACCAGATCATCATGCTGTACCAACGTCTGTGTATCCAAGGAATTTTCCTTTAAATACTCCACTGCACTTCGTATGGCATCCGTCATTTCACAGTACATTTTCAGAGAGTCCATCACCAATTGAATTAAAACATCTTCCTTAATACTATGTCGTGAGCATTGATCCTTCTTTTTATTATAAGAAGCGCAAATATAAAAAACTGTTTTGGTTCCTTTATAGCTGTTAGTACGACGTATCAAGTTACTGCCGCAATCACCACAGGTCAGCAGCCCACCAAACATATATAATCTATCTTCACCGGGAGCAATCCTGGTATCTTTCGCAAGCAACATCTGAACTGTTTCAAATTCTTCCTTTGTGACAATTCCTTCATGATGATTCTCGAAAACTACCCATTCTTCCTGTGGCAATGCTCGCTGAACTTTCACCTTGTAATTTATTCTTTGAGATTTTCCTTGCTGAAGCACTCCATAATAGATGGGATTTTTCAATATACGAATAATCGCAACTGCTGACCATTTTGATGTCAGATGGGTCTGGAAGGATGACTTGAAGTTTACGCCTGTAGCTCTCTTGTAATCTGCCGGTGCCAAAACACCAAGTTCATTTAGTTTATCAGCAATCATCTGATTACTCATACCTTCCATTTTCCAGGTAAAAATATTTCTCACATGTTTTGCAGCCACCGGATCAATCTCTATCTGGCTTTTATCCTCAGCACACTTCTTATATCCATAAGACACATAGTTTCCGACATATTCTCCGATATTTCTCTTTGCACTCAGATGACTTCTCACTTTTTGAGAGTTTTGCCTGCAATACGTATCGTTTACGAACGATTTTACCGGCAACACAAGGTGCGTATCTGTAATATTGGCTGTCTCAGAATCATAATTGTCATTAATTGCTATAAAACGTACTCCCAACTGCGGAAATACTTTTTGTATATACCTGTCAACATCAATATGCTCTCTTCCAAATCGAGACAGGTCTTTTACTATGATACAGTTTATTTCCTTATTCTCGATTGCCTTTATCATTGCCTGGAAACCAGGTCGGTTAAAATCTGTACCTGAAAAACCATCGTCTTTGAAAGTCTCTACAATGGTAATGTCAGATGTTGTTTTCATATAATTGTCAATCAAAATCGACTGGTTGACAATGGATTCGCTTTCTGCTTTATCCCCATCTTCTATACTAAGACGAAGGTACTTGGCAGCTATCCAAACACTATTTTGCATAAAAAAACACTCCTATCTAAAGATTCTGCCAAAGCAGAACCCTTAAATAGAAGTGCCCTATTCAAATTTAGTCCTGCTCGCATTATAGCACACTTCGTCTTTTGTGTGAATATGAAATTTTACAGTTCCAAGAATTTCCTGAGATCATGCTAAACCAGCTTTTTTTGCTACAAGCTGTTTGGTGCAATCTATATAAGAAAGAGAAGAAGTTGCATTAAATACACTTTTTACAACATATCCCATATCTTCATATATATACGGATTATCTGATTCCTTAAGAAGCACATCCATTTTATTTTCTTTTTTTCTGTCCAACTCTGAAATCAGATCATTATAATTTGGTAACTTATCACGGTCAACTTCTTTAATGTTGACTGTTTTCAGTTCTTCCAGTCTCTGCACTTCCGTCATATATATCGCCTCCTTTTTCTATCGTTGCCATTATCTGAGAAAAATATTCATTCCCAGCTTTCTGCTATTCAGTCTTCAATATTCAACTGAATTTTTACTGCTTTTGTGATTCTTTTCATTGCTCTCTCACTCATATGACCACATTTCTGCACAATATTCTGAACCGCAATAGCAGATACCTGCTCGCCCAACACAAGAACAGGTCTTACCAAACCTGTCATTTCATGTCTGCTTACATACACATGGGTAGGTAAATACCGTTTTTTCTTAATCTTTGACGTAAGCGGAACAACTGTAATTACTGGACTGTATGTATTTGCTTTATCATTGCTGATCACAACCGCAGGTCGCCTTCCTTTTTGTAGTGATGTTCCAGGCACCTCAATCATATTGACCATGAGAATATCTCCTCTACATATCTCCATCATTTTTCCTCCCTGTTTTAAATATTTATGATTCATTGGCTCCACAGGAATACGGCAGAGACATTCCATTCAGAACGCTCTGCCGCATAACCTCTATAGCCAATTTTCGATTATTAAACAGTGCTCGCTCGATTCTATTTATCCTCGATACCCCGAATCGTTTATCCTGCTTTCGCAGGCAGGGAATAATAACCTATCTGACTGCATACGCCAGATCACAACCCGCACGCTCTCGCATACAGGCTCCAGCAGTTCATAGGTTTGCCGGTTACAGAGTTTTCACAGTCCGCAAGTGTATCGCACCCTATACAGATCATCGCATCATCAACCTGCCAGTTGATTTTCGGTCAGTGCTTATTCGCTCGTCCAATTTTCATCGGCGTCATGGCGGCATTTTCCTTGTGCTCCCTGCATAGGATGTCACGTCAGTTATTACTGGATATTCAGTTCTCAATGTACTTTTGAGGAGTCTTAGAACTCTCTCTAATTACTAAATTCAACTGACTCGACCAGATGCAAAAAAAATCTGCATTTTTTTCAAATTATTTTTCCTGATACATTCTTCGCATTTTGTTGAGGATTGTATTCAGCTTGTATGCCAGGACCTGCCGTGATACTCCCATGATTTTTGCCAGCTGCACTTGCGTTTTATTTTCAAAATAAATACCGTAAATAATCATCCGTTCTTCTGCATCCAGCCGCTCGATCACCCTATGAATATCCTGCCTCTCCACACTGCTGATCACAGTATCTTCTACGTCACAGTTGTAGTCTGGAAAGTCCTCAATGGTAAATTCACAATCTAAACCTTGTGTTTCGCTATAAGGAATTTCCCGTATTTTCTTCTCTACAATCTCGCCTTTCTCATTTTTGATTGCAACTTTTCTCGGCTGGCTGCTTCGATAAAAATTATTCATGGCATAAGCCACTTCCTTCGTGATCTCAATCATCTTTCCGTCTACATTTGCATAAAATTTTCCGTCGTATTTATATGGATGTTCTATATACATATCCGTCCTCCTGAATTTGAAATTTGTTTTCCAGCTTCAAATTCAGAAGGCGGTCCTCTTATCTGTTTCATGCCTGCTCCAATGATCTCTGCCAGGTAACACCTGCAGGTATTGGCTGAGAAATTCAGGCACGAAAAAAAGCCCCAGTAGTCTTTTTCACTACTGAGGCTTACGTCTCTTAAATTATATTCAGTTATCTATACCTTCTTTCATCAGCATACTCATTGTATCAGAGCAAAGTTCAGAAAGTGTCCGCAATCAGATAGCAAAAGTTCATTACAAAGAGTGTTATCCGGCATTTTATCTGGTCCTATACCATGCCACATTCAATCAAATTAAAAAGGGGCACAGCATAAATTATTCTGATGGATTTTTCATCGGATTACTTTATGCCGTG
>NZ_JBQHUL010000040.1:0-29911 GCF_052065235.1 Blautia sp. HCP28S3_G10
TGCCATAACTTATCCTCCGTAATTGTAGTGAAATAGTCTAAATATCTTTCGCCTACAATTATAGAGGGAAACAGAGTGTTAGGAAATCCGCAGGAATATTTGGCGCTTACTTTTATTGCGATATTTTGTGACGATATCACAGAAAATAATCTACCTTTTGCTTATAATGTAGCTAGAAACTAAGTGAGGAGGTAGTCTAAATGAGATTAAAAGACAAAGTTGCAATCATTACGGGTGGAAGCCGTGGCATAGGATTTGCTACAGCTGATAAATTCTTGAAGGAAGGTGCTTCAGTTGTGTTGGCAGCAAGTTCACAGGAATCGGCAGATGTTGCTGTAGATAAATTAAAAGAAAAATATCCCAATGCAATAGTTGCTGGAATTAGTCCAAATCTGGCAAGCATGGAGTCTGTCAGAAAGGCTTTTAAAGAGGCAACTGAAAAATATGGATGTGTCGACATACTGGTAAATAATGCAGGAATTTCAGAAAACACCTCATTTATGGATTATACAGAGGAGACTTTTGATAAAGTCATGGATTTAAATGTAAAAGGAGTATTTAATACTACTCGTGTAGCTGCAGAATGTATGGTGGCAAGAGGCAAGGGGGTCATTCTCTCAACTTCTTCCATGGTGAGTATTTCTGGACAGCCAAGTGGGTTTGCTTATCCTGCGTCCAAGTTTGCAGTAAACGGATTGACTGTATCATTAGCAAGAGAACTAGGACCTAAAGGTATTCGTGTTAATGCAGTTGCACCTGGGATTACAGAAACTGATATGATGAAGGCCGTGCCAAAGGAAGTTATCGAACCTATGATTGAAAGAATTCCATTGCGTCGTCTTGGACAGCCAGAAGATATTGCCGATGCGTTTGTGTTTCTTGCTTCAGATGAAGCGAGTTATATTACAGGTGTTATACTAAGTGTAGATGGTATGGCAAGAAGTTAAGTCAATGTGGCATGGTGATGTCATCACAGAAAAGAAATAAAATTCAGATTATAATAAAGCCACAAAGAAATGATAGGGAGGATTATAAAATGACTGCAATTAATATCAATAAAAATAATTTTCAAAACGAAGTAATGAATTCTGATAAAACTGTCCTTTTGGATTTTTGGGCGCCTTGGTGTGCTCCTTGTCGTATGGTGGTTCCTATCATAGAGGAGATTGCAGGTGAACGCCCTGATATCAAAGTTGGTAAAATCAATGTGGATGAGCAGCCTGAACTGGCAAGTGAATTTAGTATTATGAGTATCCCAACTTTGATGGTTATGAAGAATGGGAAGATCGTACAACAGGTTTCAGGTGCGAGACCTAAGAATGCAATTTTAGAAATGCTTTAAGGAGGAGGTGCACTAATGGGATTTTTTGATTTCCTTAAACAGGCGAATATTAATCAAGGGATAGAGGAATATAAAAGGACTGCTGGTGCAGTTCTGCTGGATGTACGTACTCCTCAGGAATATCAGGAAGGGCATATACCAGAAAGTAAAAATGTACCGTTACAACAACTTAACAATGTTGTTTCAGTAGTGAAGAATACAGAAATTCCACTGTTTGTATACTGTTATTCCGGAGCCCGAAGTCGTCAAGCAATAGGGTTGTTGCAACGAATGGGATATTCTAAAGTAAATAATATCGGTGGCATTGCTGATTATTCAGGAAAGGTGGAAAAATAAGATGAAGGTAATAATCATAGGCGGTGTAGCCGGAGGAGCTACAGCCGCAGCAAGAATACGAAGACTGGATGAACATGCAGAAATTACTGTGTTTGAAAGATCTGGATACATATCCTATGCGAATTGTGGGCTTCCATATTATATTGGAGACGTGATCACAGATCCGGAAGAACTTACATTACAGACACCAGAGAGTTTTTTTAAACGCTTCCGTATTAACATGAAAATTCATCATGAAGTTATCTCCATACATCCGGATCGAAAAACTGTTTCAGTGAAAAATTTGGAGAATGATGAGATATTTGAAGAAAACTATGATAAGCTGATTCTTTCTCCAGGTGCAAAGCCAACACAGCCGAGACTTCCCGGAGTAGGTATTGATAAACTTTTTACACTTCGTACTGTAGAAGACACTTTTCGGATAAAGGAATATATAAATAAGAATCATCCAAAATCGGCTGTATTGGCAGGTGGCGGTTTTATTGGTCTGGAACTGGCAGAAAATTTGAGGGAGCTTGGCATGGATGTTACGATTGTCCAGCGGCCTAAGCAGCTGATGAACCCTTTTGACCCGGATATGGCCTCCATGATCCATAATGAAATGAGAAAGCATGGGATAAAACTGGTACTGGGCTATACAGTAGAAGGATTTAAAGAAAAAGACAACGGAGTGGAGGTTCTGTTGAAAGATAATACATCCCTTCAGGTTGATATGGTAGTGCTGGCAATCGGAGTCACACCAGACACAGCATTAGCAAAAGAAGCTGGTCTGGAACTTGGCATCAAGGGAAGTATTGTAGTGAATGACAGAATGGAAACTTCTGTACCGGATATTTATGCAGCAGGTGATGCAGTTCAGGTAAAACATTATGTTACGGGTGATGATGCGCTGATCTCTTTGGCCGGACCAGCCAATAAACAGGGCAGAATCATCGCTGATAATATTTGCGGTGGTGATAGCCGTTATCTGGGCAGTCAGGGAAGCTCCGTTATCAAAGTGTTTGATATGACAGCAGCCACTACAGGTATCAATGAAACCAATGCCAAAAAGTCAGGATTAGAGGTAGATACAGTAATTCTTTCTCCTATGAGTCATGCCGGTTACTATCCTGGTGGAAAAGTGATGACCATGAAGGTGGTTTTTGAAAAAGAGAGCTATCGTTTGCTTGGCGCTCAGATTATTGGATATGAAGGAGTTGATAAACGTATTGATGTGCTGGCAACAGCAATTCATGCGGGGCTGAATGCAACCCAGTTGAAAGATCTGGATCTGGCATATGCACCACCTTATTCTTCTGCCAAGGATCCGGTAAACATGGCTGGATTTATGATAGACAATATTGCAAAAGGGACATTAAAGCAATGGCATTTGGAAGATATGGACAAGATTTCTAAAGATAAAGATGTGGTGTTGCTAGATGTGAGAACTGTAGGTGAATTCAGCAGGGGGCATATTGATGGATTCAAAAACATACCTGTAGATGAACTGAGAGAACGAATTAGTGAAATTGAGAAAGGAAAGCCTGTGTATCTGATATGCCAGAGTGGTCTGCGCAGTTATATTGCGAGCCGTATTCTGGAAGGAAACGGTTATGAAACGTATAATTTCTCTGGCGGATTCCGCTTCTATGATGCAGTGGTCAATGACCGTGCGCTGATCGAAAGGACATATGCATGCGGTATGGATTATTAGAAATAAACAAAATATTTTTATGATTTTTTCGTAGCATAAAAAGATCCCCCATTTATTAGAATGACTTCCATAATTCTGATAAATGGAGGATTCTTTAGATGTTATAGAAAAACATTTTTATGATCTTTGTAGTGTTTCCAGTCTTTTCGAATCAAGGATTGTGATTTTGCCGCGGGAGAGTTTGACGAGACCCTCGCCTTGAAAGTATCGAAGCATTCGAGTGATAACTTCCCTGTGGGAACCAAGATGATTAGCAATCGTCTCATGAGTGATTTTCAGCTCGTTTGTTCCTTCGATAGAGGTCTCTTCTAAAAGAAATGAAGCAACACGCTTATCCAAACTCTTCCACATGATTTGTTCAATCAGCCACATGACATCAGAAAAACGGGTAGCCATTAACTCATTGGTATAGTTTGCGACAGGAGCAGAATCCTTCATGATGCCCTTATAGATTTCAGCAGGGATGATCCAAAGATCAGTATCTTTTTCTGCTTCAATGGTTACTTCAAATTGAATGGACCGTATGATACATGAGGCGGATAAAAGACACATATCCATATCGAACAGACGGTAGAGAGTAATCTCTCGTCCTTCATCTGAAAGTATGTAAGTTCGAAGCTGCCCGGATTTAACCAGTAATAAGCCAGTACAATCCAGGTTTCCATTGTGAATGATTGTCCCTTTTTTTACATACTGTGTGATTAAATTGTCTGAAATTATTTTTTTCTGTGCTGTATTTAAGTCATTCCATAGTGGAAAACAATTTTCGAAGTTCATAACCGTTATCTCCTTTACGAACATAGTATACTTGCTTTTTTTAGATGCGTCAATTATATAACTGGCATATGCCATAAATAGAAATAAAAAGAAGTGTAATAAAGTAAATTATCTTTTCTGTGATATCATCACAGAAGCAAGATCTTTTATGCGATATATCTATTCCAATGAAATTGAAAATATCAAGAGCCGTCTGGACACAGTATTGGCGGCACAGGTTCGGTATTCCCAGGATTACCATATTGAGGAAGGCTGGGGAAATGTGATACATACTTATATGTCAAAGCGTAAGCTGACAAAAGAAATGGCAGATGCCTTTGTGGATTCAATTATTATCCATGGTAAGTATGATTATGAGATCAAGCTGGTATATGACGATCAGTTTGCAGATTTACAGAAATTAAAGAAAGAGAAGGAGGCGCAGTCAAGATGTCAGATCATAGAAAAACAGCTGTTTACATCCGTTTATCCGCAGAAGATGACAATGTAGATGGCAGAGCCAAAAAGAGAGCGACAGTGTAACTTCTCAGAGAATTCTGTTAAAATAATTTGTGATTGATCAGCTGGGTGTTGCTGAGGCAGATATCCTGGAATATGTGGATGACGGTATCAGCGGTACTCACTTTAAACGGCAGGGATTTCAACAACTTCAGGATGACATGAAAAGCGGAGAAATCGGCTGTGTAGTTGTAAAAGACTTTTCCAGATTCGGAAGAGACTATCTGGAAGTTGGATTTTATATTGAATATATTTTCCCACTTCTACAGATCCGATTTATTTCGATTAATGACAGCTATGACAGTGCGGCGAGCAGCGGAATGACTGGTGGAATGAATGTGGCATTGCAGAATCTGGTATACAATATGTATAGCCTGGATTTGTCCAAGAAAATTTCATCAGCATTGCAGACAAGAACAAAAAACGGCACACGTCTTCCGGTAAATGCCAGATATGGCTATAAAAAAGGAAAAGATGGAAGGCTGGAAGTAGATCCGGAGGCTGCAAAAGTCGTGAAAATGATTTTTAAGATGGCAGCGGAAGGAACAAGTTTTGCAGATATTACAAGGGAATTGAACAGACAGGCGATTGCCACTTGTGATGAGCAGAAATTATCAAGAGGGGACCAGGTGCAGTTCCAGAGGTTTGACACGAGCAAAAAGAAACACTGGAGCCCTACGACAGTAGCGGCAATTGTCCGGGATGAGATTTATATTGGAACCAGAATCTGGGGAAAGACACGTTGCAGTATGCATACTGGCCATAAAGCAGTTCTGAATGATGAAACAGAATGGGTTCGTTTGGAAAATCATCATACAGCAATTATAGACAGGGAATTGTTTAAAAAAGCAAATGAAATGCATCCGAAAAAACGGAGAATTGTTGCAGAATCACGCACCAATTTTACTCTGGAAAGACGTAAAAAACAGCCGGCATTGCTGCTATGTGCCAACTGTGGGAATTCTTTACTAAAAGAAACAGAGCATCTGCTGAAATGCTCAGATGCCCGAACCAATGGAGATTCTGTGTGCCGAAGTCTGGTGATCCGGCGAGAACCGATGGAGGGGAATATCCTTGGGCTTGTTTATCAGCATGCAGCGTCAATGTTGGAAAAAGAAAAGAAAGTATCTTCCAACAGGCAATGCGACTACAAAGAGATCAATACCGCAGAATTGCAAAAACAGAGCCGACAGTTGACCTCGGAAAAGATGAAACTCTATGATGATTACAAAGATGGTCGTATAGATCGTGATTCGTATAAGCAGAGAGTTGGAAAGATAAGTGTACAGCTAGAGGAAATAAAACGAAAGATAGAAGATGCGGAGAATAGTAAAAAACTTCTTGAACAAAATGAACTTTCTGATAAAATAAAACTTAAAGATTTCTTGGGAATTTAGAAGTTCGATACAGAGAAGCTGCGTGAGATTATCAAGGTGATCCGTGTTCATAGTCAGGATGAAATTGAAATCGAATGGAATTTTGACGATATTTTTTCGGAACAGAGATAACTTGAGCAGGACAAGAATGACTTATCAGAAGATAATAAAGGTGCTGGGACTACCTGATGGGAGCGTCAGATAGTCTTCGGCAGAAAAAAATAAAATTTTTTTGTCCTATACTTGACACATCCACATGTTTGCCGGCACACGTATTGTTCTAATATGGCTAAGTCCGGAATGAATCCTAAGACATTGCAATACCTGATGGGACATTCAGATATAGGAGTTACTTTGAATGTTTATACCCATATGGGATTGGATGATGCAGAGAAGGAATTGCAGGCAGGGATTCGAAAATGCAAGAAAAGAAATGGGAATTTCGGATAAAGACGATAAGCCTTTGAAACAGAATATGTTCAAGGTAGTTTGAGAGTAAAATACTATAATAGGAAACGAGAGCATCCAAGGTTTATACAACTTGGGTGCTTTTTTATGGAAAAGATTGAAATGGTATACTTGATTTATGCGATAGGAGGCCTGTCGCTTTTGTATATAGCACCAGAAATGATAACCCTCTTGTTTTTGATACATTTGACAAAGCTGTGGCAGCGAATCCAGGAGCTACACCACTACTTCATAGTGATCGAGGCTATCAGTATACTTCGAAAGCATTTAGGCGGCGAATTTTAGCTGCTGGAATGACACAAAGTATGTCTCGCGTGGCAAGATGTATCGATAATGGTCCTATGGAAGGATTCTGGGGACTAATGAAACGAGAAATGTATTATGGCAAAAAGTATAAAACAAAAGAAGAATTAATGCTTGCTATAGAGAAATACATAGATTATTACACAAACAAAAGAGTTCAACGAAATCTTGGGGTGCTTACACCACTGGAATTCCATGAACAAAAACTAGAAAACGTTGCATAAAACAACCCGGTACATAAACTGTACCGGGGAAGAAAAAATTTTCGTTATTTAATTTGTCTACTTGACGGGTAGCACACCATTTACAAGGCTTTGAGGAGATATAAGGAGATAAAATGAGTAAGATAAAAGTATTATTCATCTGCCACGGCAACATCTAAAGTATGGCGAGAAAGACTTGATTTTGTAGGATTTTCTAGATAGAAACAAATAATTTACACCTTATTTATACCTTTGGAAGACCGAGTCGGAATAATTAAAAAAGTTGTCATAATTTAGTTGGTCAAAAAATAATACTACACTCAAAATCAATTAAAAAACCAATCGTAAAAAAATACGATTGATTTTTTGTACATTTTTGTATATAATATAATCATTATGGTTGGAAAGGGAACGATTACTATGCGTGAAACAAGAATATTAGAATTCAAGGAAACGATTACGAATACTTTTTTGAAAACAGTTAGTGCCTTTTCGAATTACAATGGTGGAACAATTCTTTTTGGGGTTGATGATAATGGAAATGTGAAAGGATTGCCAGATGTAAAACAGGCCTGTCTGGATATCGAAAATAAAATCAATGACAGTATATCACCTCAACCAAACTATACACTTGAAATACAGAATAATGACCAGACGATAAAACTTACTGTAAAAAGTGGTCTTCAAAAACCGTATTTATATAAATCAAAAGCATACAAACGAAATGATACAGCAACGATAGAGGTAGATACATTAGAATTTTCAAGGCTTGTATTAGATGGAAAAAATATTAGCTTCGAAGAATTACCTTGTAAAGATCAGGAGTTATCTTTTAAAATTTTACAGTGTAAACTGAAAGAAAATATTTACATTGAAACTTTCAATCAAGATACTTTAAAGACATTGAACCTGTATGACAATATAAATGGTTATAATAATGCAGCGGGACTTTTGGCAGATAAAAATCATTTTTCAGGAATTGATATTGTTAAGTTCGGTGAGAATATCAGTATTATTCAAAAAAGAGTAACGTTTGAACATATATCGGTTTTAGAAATATATGAAAAAGCACTTGCTGTATTTAGAGATTATTACCAATATGAAGTAATACAGGGGGCTGACAGAAAGATGGTAGAGAAAATACCGGAAGCAGCTTTCAGAGAAGCAATTGCAAATGCTTTGATTCATAGGGTATGGGATATTAATTCACACATCAGAGTTTCTATGTTTGATGATAGAATAGAAGTAGTGTCTCCTGGTGGATTGCCGGCTGGAATAATGGCAGAAGAATATTTATCAGGTAAACTATCTATTTTAAGAAATAGAAATCTTGCAAATGTATTTTACAGACTGGGATTAGTAGAGATATTTGGAACAGGAATTACACGAATCAAACAACTGTATGCAGAGAGTTTGATAAAACCAGAATTTGAAGTGTCAGAAAATGCTATAAAAATTGTACTACCGATATTTGAAACGAATGTCAATTTAACCGAAGACGAAAAAGTGATTTACAAATTTTTAAGTAAGACGATGCTGAAACCAATAAGTGAAATTGCACCATATGTCCCATTTGGCAAATCAAAAACAACACAATTACTGAAAGCTATGGAGAAAAAGGGTGTGATTGCAGTTGAAGGAAAAGGCAGAGGAACAAAATATATCATTAAGTGATTGAGAACATAGAGGGTTCAAATTACACAATCTTTCAATAACACAAGGAGAAAATCATATGATAAAAATTTTATTTTTATGCCACGGCACTCTTTGAAAGCTTCGTCAAAAAGCCAGTAAAATCAAGGTCTGGAAGGCATAGGTGGTTAGAAAATAACCCGATAATAACCCATGGTATTTTGTGCAGATATTACATGTAAATATAGATGATGCTTGGGACGCAACATGATAGAAGAGCTGTAAGATTTTGAAAAGAGAAATCTTATGGCTTTTTTGCTTGTTTAGGATTACAAATACAGTTTTGTATAGATTGAAAAATTCACGTTTTCGTGATACTCTATTCCTATATCTGTTGGCAAAATAATGGAGGGATGACATGGCAGTCAGTTATAAAAAATTATTCCATTTACTGATAGAAAAAAATATGACGAATGCACAGTTGCAGCAGGAGGCTGGCTTCTCCGCAAATATCATCACACGGCTGAAACGTAATGGGTATATTTCCCTCGAAAGCGTAGAGAATATATGTCGTGTTCTGAACTGTGGCGTTGACGATATTCTGGAATTTGTACCAGAGGATAACGGAGGAAAAGAGAATGGTTGATACCAAAAAGGAACAGGAACGTGATGAACTGCACCGTGCAATATGGGCGATTGCAGATGAACTGCGTGGAGCAGTTGATGGTTGGGACTTCAAAAATTATGTTCTTGGCACAATGTTCTATCGTTATATTTCCGAAAACCTGTGTAATTACATAAACAGCGGTGAGATTGATGCAGGCAACACGGATTTTGATTTTGCAAAAATGTCGGATGAAGATGCAGAAGAAGCAAGAGAAGGACTGGTAGAGGAAAAGGGATTTTTTATCCTTCCGAGTGAACTTTTCTGTAATGTCCGTGCCAATGCTGCGAATGATGAAAACTTAAATGAAACACTGGAGCGTGTGTTCCGACATATCGAGGAATCAGCGAAGGGCAGTGAGGCAGAGAGCGACTTTGCCGGACTGTTCGATGACTATGATGTAAACAGCAATAAACTGGGTTCTACAGTTGCAAAGCGTAATGAAAAACTTGTAAAACTGCTGAATGGCGTAGGCGAAATGAATTTGGGAGATGTGAAAGACCATTCCATTGATGCCTTTGGTGATGCGTATGAGTACCTTATGACTATGTATGCATCGAATGCCGGAAAATCTGGTGGAGAGTTCTTTATATAGTAATTTTGGAAAGTGTTCATCTTCTATATCGTAACGAGAACAGAAAAGTTGAACACGATACCTGAATATAGAGGACTGTTAATTACATCGGAAGTTGAACACTTCCTATTATTTTTAACATCAATCGTGTTGATGAATGATTGAATATGCGTTATAATGATGATGTGCATTCATGGTGTATGGAACGGAGGTTTCATGGAGAAACAGATCAAATCGAAAAGCCGTGTCTCCGACTTCGGAGAGGTATATACAGCAAGGAAACAGGTCACCGATATGGTCGATCTGGTCAACGAGTCCGCATCGGACGTCAATTCAACCGTTCTGGAGCCGGCATGTGGAAATGGGAACTTTCTTGTAGAAATCCTGGCAAGAAAACTGAGTACGGTTAAACGACCGCCTGTCAGCCACATCAGGCTGGAACGTGATACACTCCGTGCCGTGGCGAGCATTTACGGGGTGGATATCCAGAAGGACAACGCTGAAGAATGCAGAGACCGCCTGTACATGCAGGTCGTTGGAACAGACATCGGATGGTCTCCGCTGTTCCGAAAAGTACTTCGAGACATTCTGAACCGGAATATTATATGCGGGGACACACTCTCCATGATGGCAGAGGGCGATAAACCGCTGACAATCTCCGAGTGGGATATCCGGGAGAACGGCGCTGTCGTACGTAAGGATGTACTGTACAGCGATATGATTGCAAACGGTGGCGAAAGCACCAATTACATCAGACGCTACTACTACCGCTGGATGTCGGAAGAAGAACAGCTCACGGCGTAAGGAGAATGATAAATGGCAAAACAGATAAAGTCCAAGGAGCGCGTGGCGGAACACGGAGAAGTCTTCACCTCGGAACGTGAAGTCAATGCTATGCTTGACCTTGTAAAACATGAGACTGAACGCATCGAAAGCCGATTTCTGGAGCCGGCATGCGGGAACGGAAACTTCCTTGCGGAAATCCTTCGGCGCAAGCTCGATGTCGTGAAGCAGAAGTATAAAAAGAGTAAGCCAGAATACGAGAAGTATTCGGTGCTCGCGGTGTCCAGCATCTACGGCGTAGACCTGCTCGATGACAACGTACAGGAATGCCAAGAACGGTTATTCAACATCTGGCACAAAGAATACAAAGCCGTCTGCAAGGACGAAACC
Source organism: Blautia sp. HCP28S3_G10 (assembly GCF_052065235.1). Lineage (NCBI taxonomy): Bacteria > Bacillati > Bacillota > Clostridia > Lachnospirales > Lachnospiraceae > Blautia > Blautia sp. HCP28S3_G10. The sequence goes on from NZ_JBQHUL010000040.1 coordinate 11,040, forward strand.
ATGCCTGACTGCGAAGAGGCCGTGCGGTTCATTTTAGGGCATAATATCTTATGCGGAAATGCTCTTACGATGCTCCGGGTAGATACAGAGGGCAACGACACTGAAGAGCCGATCATCTTCGCTCAATGGGATCTGATGACAGGCGACCTGATGAAGCGTCGGGATTACCGCTTGGATGAGCTGATGCGAGGTCACACGAATGAACCGGACTTGTTTATGTACATGAACGGCTGGAAATACGACGAAGAAACGCATGCATGGATTCCCGCACCGATCAGAGAATTCGAACCGATGAATTATTGGGAGGTACAGAATGCAATCAATTTATGAACGGCTGTATAAGCCCGATGTGCTTTCCTGTCTCGCAGACCTGTCGAACGATGAGGTGTTTACTCCGCCTAACATCGCCAATAAGATGCTAGATCTGCTTCCACAGGAATTGTTTAAGAACAAAAAAACGAAGATACTCGATCCAGCATGCAAGAGTGGAGTTTTCCTTCGTGAAGCTGCCAAGCGCTTCATTGAAGGCGAACGTGACCAGTTCGACAGCCTGCAGGACTGCATCGACTGGGTGTTCCATAACCAGATTTACGGCATCGCCATAACGGAGTTGACATCTTTGCTCTCTCGCAGGAGTGTGTACTGCAGCAAGTATCCGAACAGCCCGTTCTCGATCACGAAATTCGAGCCTGATGATGTGCAGGGGAACATCCTGTTTCATCGAATTTCTCATACGTGGACAGGTGTTGGTGATAATAAAAAATGTGCATTTTGTGGTATTAGTTATAGTGGTTCTCTTGGCGCAGAGGCGCGACAAGGGTTGGAAACCCATGCTTACGAATGGATACATACAGACAAACCGGAGGATATTTGGAATATGAAGTTTGATGTAGTGATCTCGAACCCCCCTTATCAACTTGACACTGATGGGGCTGGCCGTCAGGCAAAACCCATCTACAACCTGTTTGTAGAAAAAGCGATGAAATTAAACCCGCGCTTTTTAACGATGATCATTCCGTCGCGATGGTTTGCCGGCGGTATGGGACTGGATAATTTCCGCGAGATGATGAAAACGGACAAGCATGTTAGAAAAATCGTAGACTACACCAATGCGAAAGATTGTTTTCCGAGCAACAGTGTGAGTGGCGGAGTGTGTTACTTCCTCTGGGATCGTGATAATGCTGGTGAATGTGAGTTTACCAATATTATGAACGGGGAGGAGTCCACTGCCACACGTAGTCTCGACGAATTCCCTGTTCTGGTTCGCTATAATCGCGCCATTGATATGCTCCATAAAATTGCCTCCAAGAAAGAACGCGGATTAGCAGAAATCACCAGTGGCTTAATGCCATTTGGTTTGTCAACAAGTTATCGCGGACAGTCCGTAAAAGACAGCGCCCATCCATATGCTTTGCATGCCAGCAACGGTATTACCTATGTCGGAAAAAACGAGTTTTCCAAAGGTGCTGAATATGTTGGCAAGTATAAAGTGTTGATCAGCAAAACAAGCGCAGAGCATGCAGGCGAACCGGGAAAAGATGGAATGTTTCGCATTATTCCGTCATCAATGAAAGTTATTGGTCCGATGGACATCTGCACGCATTCATATTTTGTGCTCGGGCAATTTGACGACAAAAAGACCGCAGAAAATGCATTGTCATATATGCAGACGCGCTTTGTGCGTTTCCTCATGCTTTTGTCTATGAGCGGGTTTGGGTTATCGAAACAAGTTCTGGGCTTTGTCCCGATACAAGATTTTTCGAGGCCCTGGACTGATAAGGACCTGTATGCGAAATATGATATTACTGCCGAAGAAGTTGAGCTCATTGAATCGATGATCCGTTCAATCGAGGAGGTATAAAGGATGCCTGACATTTTTGATCAATATGCGCATCTACGGCCAGACATCAGCCCGACCGTCTATGTGTACGAAGACACCAATCCGATTTATAAGGGATACCTGAAGGTCGGATACACCGCACGCCCTGTTATTGATCGTGTTTCAGAGCAGTACCCGACTCTGAGACCTGCGACGGGTAAGCCTTTTACGATCCTGTGGGACGAACCCGCACTGTATGCAGACGGTGGTTCATTCCGTGACATAGATGTGCATAAGGCCCTGAAGAAGCGCGGTTTCTACCCGGCCAAGACTGCAGACGGCAAGGAAACCGAGTTCTTCAAGTGTACGCTGAATGATGTAAAAGCTGCAATCGTGGCAGTCAAAACCCATTCCGCAAACGAGGAAAACCGTACGCAGACATTCGGTATGCGCCCCGAGCAGGAGGAAGCAGTCGAAAAGACGGCTGCGTACTTCTTCAATGAGACCATGACGAACCCGAATCATACTGCCAAGTTCCTTTGGAACTGTAAGATGAGGTTCGGCAAGACGTTCGCTGCATATCAGCTTGCCAAGCACATGAAGTTACGCCGGGTGCTGGTTCTGACATTCAAGCCGGCAGTCGAGGACTCGTGGGAAACTGACTTGCTGAGCCATGTTGATTTCGAAGGGTGGCAGTTCTACTCCCGGAAGACACAGGCTGAGAACGGAAAGACTCCCGATGACCTTGACCCGAAGAAACCGCTTGTATGTTTCGGTTCTTTCCAAGATTACCTTGGAACAAACGAATCCGGTGGTATCAAGGCGAAAAACGAATGGGTCCATACAATGAATTGGGACTTGGTCATCTTCGACGAGTACCATTTCGGCGCATGGCGTGAGAACGCCAAAAAGCTGTTCCAGATGGAGGACGATGACTCCTATGATACCCTCGATATCGAGAAGTATAAGAAAGAAGAAGCGGATAACGCATACAATGAGTCGTTCTTGCCGATCACGACGAAATATTACCTGTTCCTGTCCGGAACTCCTTTCCGTGCGCTGAACAACGGCGAGTTCGTTGAAGACCAGATTTACAGCTGGACGTATTCTGACGAACAGAGAGCCAAAGAAGAATGGCCGAAGCTGTCACGCTTCCCGTCATACTCTCCAGCACCTGGAGCAACGAACCCGTATGAGGCACTGCCTCGTATGGTCCTCATGACCTACAAGATGCCGGATGAAATCCGCAACATCGCCTACAACAGTGATATGAACGAGTTCGACCTGAACGAGTTCTTCAAGGCGAAAGTCGAGGACAAGCATCCGCTGACAGAAGCGAGGTTCGTCCATGAGAGTTCGGTCCAGAAGTGGCTGAACCTGATTCGCGGTGCATTCATGCCGACAACTATCGACGAACTGAAGGTCGGAAATGGCGATAAACCTGTAATGCCTTACGCCGACGCACGTCTGTTGAACATCCTGACGCATACATTCTGGTTCCTGCCGAGTGTAGCGTCCTGTTATGCAATGGCGGAACTTCTGAGCCGTCCGGTCAATACTTTCTATCATGATTATAAAATCAATGTCTGTGCCGGAACCGGTGCGGGTATTGGCTTGGCGGCGCTTGATCCTGTCCGGGAGTCTATGAACCCGGCACTTGATACGAAGTCGATCACGCTTTCCTGCGGCAAGCTGACCACAGGTGTTACAGTAAAACCTTGGACCGGCATCTTCATGCTGAGAAACCTGTCCTCTCCTGAGACTTACTTTCAGGCAGCATTCCGTGTGCAGTCCCCGTGGACAATGACCAAGGATGACCAGACGCAGGAAATCATGAAGCGTGAGTGCTACGTGTTTGACTTCGCGATCGACCGTGCGCTCCGTCAGATTGCGGATTACAGCTGCAACCTTGATGTCAACGAGATTAATCCCGAAAAGAAGGTCGCTGATTTCGTCAACTTCCTGCCCGTTCTTGCATACGACGGTAGCTCGATGACGGCTGTTTCGGCGGCGGATATCCTCGATATGACGATGGCAGGAACGTCTGCAACGCTTCTTGCAAGACGTTGGGAGTCCGCTCTTCTCGTAAACGTGGACAATGAGACTCTGCAGCGTATTCTGGACAGCGTAGATGCACTGAAAGCCTTGGAGAAAATCGAAGGCTTCCGTGCGCTGAACAAGGATATTGAGACCATTATCAATCGCTCCAACGCCGTCAAGAAGCTGAAGCAGAAAGGTGAGGCTCTTACCCAGAAGGAGAAGAAAGAACTCACCGAGGCTGAGAAGGAGTACAAGTCAAAACGTAAGCAGATTCAGGAAAAGCTGATCAAGTTTGCGACTCGTATTCCAATTTTCATGTACCTGACGGATTTCCGTGAATACACGCTGAAAGATGTCATCACACAGTTTGAACCTGCACTGTTCCGTAAAGTCACCGGCCTGACGCTGAAGGATTTTGACCTGCTCGTTTCTCTCGGGGTGTTCAATGATACGCTGATGAACGATGCCGTCTACCACTTCAAGCGGTATGAAGACGCTTCTCTGGAGTACACAGGTATCAATAAGCATGCCTCTGATGAGAACGTCGGTCTGTTCAGCACGATCATCACCAAGGAAGAATATGAGCACATGGACGAGCTTCAGAATGCGTCCATGGCAGCCAAAGCAAGGCGTGCGGAGGCTCGTGAGAATAGGGCGGCAAGTAAGGCCATAGAAATGCCTAAGAAAGCCTCGGAAAAGCCCAAAACAACGTCTTACACTATTCCTCCGATGAAGGTCGCGGAACGCCCTGAGGTGGCAAATAAGCTCGTACAGAGCGCCCCTGTGGAGCCAGCAACAGTCCCTGTCGTTGATGCTTCTGTTGTTGTTCCCGGCTTGAAGGTTAAGCACAATAAGTTCGGTATCGGCAGGGTTACTAACAAGACAAAAGAAGCTGCAGACGGGAAGTATCAGGTACAGGTAGATTTCGAAAACGGCGGAGTCAAGACGTTCCAAGGGCCGATGGTATTTGATAATAAGTTCTTGACATTGGTGGAGGGGTAAAAGTATGTCACGAGAGAAGAAAGATGCCAAACTCCTGAACATCAAGCTTGATCGTATCGTTCACGAACAACTGGAACAGTTTTGCAATGAATCGGGCATGACCAAGACTATGGCTACCGAAAAGATCCTCGCGCAATTTTTTGAGGAGTATTTCCGTCGGCCGGAAGAAGAACGACGGATTTTTAAGTGATGTCAAGTACTAAAGCAATGAACAGTCGACTGACAGGTGTGGCAGACTGTCAAACAAACGGCCTGAATGAAGAAATATGCTCTGAGTAGAAACACGGTAAAGAAGTACGCAACAATTATCAAGGAGTGAATACATGACCCCGTATAATGCCATTCTGAAACTGAATAGCGAAGGCCTGAACCACTCTGAGATTGCGGACACGGTTCTGGGATGCTCAAGAAAGACTGTTATCAAGGTCTTGCAGCTTGCAGAGGCATATCATTTGCCGTATCCGCTCAACCCGCCCATGACGGATCTGGAGCTTCACAGGATGCTCCACCCCAAGAAAGGGAAGGCAGAACGGATGCCGGATCGTGATCGAACGCTGTTCCTCCTCGCTCTTCCTGGCTACAACCTTACCAGAGTCCGTAAGGAGTACGATGCTGCTTGCGAAGCGTCAGGGACAAAGCCTTACAGCAGGGCTATGTTTCAGAATATCGTTTCTGAATGGAAACAAGAAATGCCAATACCGGAATACCGCTCCCTCCTTGTGTTCCAATCCATCAGATATGCCTATACGGACGTAGACGGCAAGAAACACGGAGTAATCTTCGCGGAGGTATTGTTCTGCCACATGATTGTTGCGGAGATCGTAAAGGACGGGAAACAGCGTTCCTGGGTACACGCCATTATCAAAATCCTGAAGCAACTTGGCAGTATACCTGATCATTATTGCTTCCTCAACCGTGTGCCGACAGCCTTCAGAGACGTTACAGAAGACTGTCTGTCGTATTACGGGTTGGAGGCGATAGACAATAAAGCGGCATTCGGAAATGTCCTGAAAGAGGCTGTTGCGGAAACCACGGCGGCTCTAAATAAAGGGCTTGCTCCGGTACAAGTACCTACATTTATCGCAAAATCTATCTGCTCGGCGCGAAATGACATGCCATGGTCAGATGATCCTGGATTTACAAGAAACGATGCGTATAACCTTGAGAGGAACGCTATGAAACCTCTGACAGATAGGGATTATGACCTTGTGGAGTATACTGAAGTTGTTCCGCAATTGAATTACCACGTCGAAATCGATGGGATGTATTACTCGGTGCCGTTTGAGAACAGACATGATAAACTGGTTGCCTACATTTCGGAAAATCAGGTGGAGATCTACTGCGGGGTTGAAATGGTGGCTGTTCACAGTAGGCTGAAGGGAATGCCAGGTCAGTATAAGACAGTTCCCGATCATCTCGTACCTGATGAGGAAATCCCATGGGGAGAAACTTCTGTAAGCTCTCTTATTTCGTGGGCTAATAAGATCGGTCCCACAACTACTTCCGTTATTGAGAACTGGATCGATAAGGCACCCTTTGCGGTGCAGGCTTTTAAGAAATGTAGCGCATTGTTGCACATGGCATCAAAATACGGCTCTCGTACCTTAGAAGAGGCATGCAAGAGAGCCACTGAAGATCGAAGTGCTAAGTACCGATATATCGTAGAACTGCTGAAAACAGGCAATAATTTTTACAATAATGAATAATCAGGTCTTTTTAAAAGCTTTGACGGTTCGATGTGATGTCGGGCCGTTTCCTTTTTTGAGGAATTGGTTCTCTTCAGAGAGTTCGGAAATCCGCTTCTGAAGACGTTCTATCTCGGCATTCTTTCCTTCAAGGGAGGCTGACAGATCGCGGTTTTGCGCCTTTAGAAGCGCCGTTTCAACGTCCCTCTGCATCAGCTTGGTGTTCTTATCCTGCAGGTTTGTTTTGTCGGTCTGGAGTCTTGCGATAGTTGAATAGGGGCTATCAGAGGACGCTGTAGCCGCTGACTGTTCAATATATCGTCTCAGAAGCTGTTCGTGATTATACATAGTGGTTCTTGAAGCCCCAATTTCGGTTGCAATCGCTTTGACTGAGTAGTCTATGCCTTTAAGGGTGCTGACAGCTTCTGCCTGGGCGTTATGCCTGCTCTGAATAGCCGCCTCAACCTTCTTCAGCCAGTTCTGCATAAAGGGTTTCAGAATATCGTAGTCCTCATTGATTGCGGCAAGATTTTCTTTGATTATCTGTTCGAGCTCCATTCGGATGCCTCCTTCTCAATCTGTTCTAAGTTTTCAATGATGCCCTTCAGCGAAGGATGCTCCATGTAGACAGCATCCACGCCATCACGCTGTACGACTTCTTTCAGGTCTTTCAGCTCTGGAATCAGACGGTCTGTTGCGATGTTGTAAAGCATGTGCTTTTCCTTCTGCACCTGTTTCAGATGACCACGCGCAGTATTGCTCTGAATGGACGCCTCAAGTTCCTTGCATTGCCTGTAGCTGATGTCTGCCATGTAGTAGAAATGTACAATGTTAGGGCAAACGCCGTATGCACAGTACAGCCGGTTTGTCTTGGCATCAAGACTGCAGTCACGGAGCGGAGAAGACTTGATGCAGACACCACCAGTTTTCTGACGAATAGGGATGTCTTTGGCAAGTCCTTCACAGATGGCATCCAGATCCTTTTCGACATGGAAGTTGTTCTTCTTGATGAATTCTTCAATCTTATCGGGCAGCCCTTTAGCACTGCCAAGAATCTTTGCTTTTCCAGAGACAACCTCACGCAATGTTTTCAGCGTAAACTCCATGTTTTCCTGTGGAGACTTCGTCGGGAGAATATGATATCTTACCATGTCATTTGTCAGATGGGACATGAAGCGTTTGATATACTCCAGTGGGACTCCTTTAGAAGCAAGAACGGTACAACAATGAAAGCGGAACTGTTGAGATACAGGCACAGCCAATGTCGTAATATGGGGTTCGTCAGCCTTGTGCGACCAGCGTACCCGTTTGCGGTCAAGAGCCTTGATGTTAAATCTATGGACTCCGGGATACTTGGAATCCGGAAGATCCACGGTCTTTAGTAGATCCGCATTATCCAGATCGATAAAAAATGAGTATATCAATCGTTTGAAGTTTTCACTGTTCACAGGGATGTCTTTGGTGCTTTCGCTTCCAAGGAACAGATAGTCGACCCCAAGCTTCTTCCTTCTGTCTGCATAGACCGATACAAGTACGTTAAAGGCTTCTTTCGTTAATTCGTTGATGTATGTGAACGCGGCAGAGGAAACGTTATTCCCGTCTTCACGCTTCCATGTCTCGTATTCGAGATAATTTGTTTCTTCTCCATTGAAGATCTGCGTTGTCCGCAAGGCACTTGTCCGCAGGGATAAAATCTCGCCGATTCTGAGGCCTGTTTCAGCTAAGATGATATAAACACAGGCTATTGCTCGGTACAGAGCGGATGCGTTAGTGTCATTCATCACCTTGACGCAGGCAGAAACAAAGTTATCGAAATAGTCTGCGGGAATGTTCGATGAACGATGCTCGTACTGATAGGCAACATACTCACGGTAGTTATCCTGCTCGAAAAGGTCATGCATTCCCTTTGAGTAGACATCCGTAAAATGTGCACTGTATTGCAGGAAGAACCTCTTTAGATACGTTTTCGTGTCACGAAGTTTTGTAATAGATTCCTCATTCCTCACTTTCAGAAGGTATTTCTTGAGGATTGCTATCGATATGTCTTCAACAGCGTACACATGATAATTCTCTTCGATGTACAGGAAGAAGTTCTTCAGCATTATAAAACGCTTGTATAAGGACTGGAGCTTGATCTTGTTTTCTAGGATGGTCAGCAGCACATAGTTTTTCATCGTATTCTTGAACGCACTGTTTCCCATCATGCCGAAGTTGTATTTGAGATTTTTCTTAAGGATGTTCAGGTCTGTGAAATCTGAAAAATCCCACAGATCATCATTGTAGTAGATGTCTCCTTTTGAGAAGGGGAGCTTATTGATCCGAGCTAACTCCCCAATATAGCTTGAGGTTGACATCTCCTTGGACGCATACTCCTCCGGGATAGTGTACTCAGTATCTAGTTCAGTAATATATATGGCATTACTTTTCGGCATTCTCGATCCTCTCCTTAAGATTCAGAATTTCCTCAATGTAACGAAGCATCAGCACTTTAATGACTACCAGATCCTCCTTGTCATGCGGAACGGTAGCTGCTTCAATCTTTTTATCCAATATCCGCACCTGTTCTTCGAAGTATGGAAGTCTTGAAATGGTGGTGACGAAGTCGTTGCACATCGGGCAATCGAGGTTCATCATCATTCCACAGGTGTCGCTCTTACAGAAGCCACACCCATCTGCGACCTCGTTTTCTGTCGTGCAGATGTCGGGGTTATCATTCGTTATGATCGTGCCATCAAGTTTTACGTTACTGATGGTCACACCATGGACAGCTTCGAGCATTTCTCGAATTTCGAGTCTGACATAGTTCCTGTCATCAACAGTAGTTGTTTTATGACCTGTCAGAACTCCCTGCTCCAAGTCGGAGAGGTTATGACGAATCCTGTACTCCTCTGCCTTAGTCATGTGAGTATCACGGAGGTTCGACAGCGTGTATGCAGGGACACCTGCTTCCTTACAGCAGTCCTGAAAAAAGACGTTAAAGCGATTTTGCGAAACCTTGACGTATGTCCCTTTCTTTGGTCCTGGGATCACAAACAGTTTATTCAGTAGCCAGGTATTGGTCGAAGCTTCGCGGAAACTTTCAGTCACTGCAATCACGTGCCGGATTCCACGTTCAACGTAAGATGAAATAGGCTGTTCAACTACTTCATCGGCTGAAGTCTTTGTCTCTGAGACAACTTCGAATTCTCCTTTCTTGGCGGTCTCGTGCAGACAGTCTTTATTCAGATCGACAATCTGGGAACCACGGAATTCTGTCTCCAGTGCCAGATAGAATATCGACATAAAGACATCGGCAACGGGATCTTCCTCTGCCCTTCGCTTAAAGACCGTGGCAATCTTGCTAAGCTCATTGTTAGAGATGGGGTGTGTATTATCGTAGCTCTGGTCCAACGTATGGGTCAGAGCGTAAAATACACCGTTGTCAATTTCTCCCAACTTGTTAGCACTAACATGACGGAGGACATTCCGAAGATTGTATATGTAGCCGCTACGCGTTCTGTTATTGTCGAATGAAGCCAGTACATGATTACGATAGGCTGAAGCATCTGTAACTGTTATTACTTCATGGTTCTGCGAAACCGGGAATATCGTTCTGATCTTTCCAGACTTGATCTTCGCAAGGTAATTGAAAGCCCAAGCAAGTATGGAGATAGGATGCGCTTTTGTATACATCATCACTTTATCCTTCCATACGTAGTGCTTATACCATATGCGATACACAGGGTCGTTTATCCGTGTAAAGTCCAGCTTAAATACCCTTATGACGGTGTCACGGTCGTACTTCTTATAGCAAAGAAGCCACTTATCAGCCTCAGGGACGTCCTCTATAAGGTTGTAAAGGATTACCTTAAATCCGTCTTTAAGTTCGTTTGCAAACGAAGGCCTGGTCAGCAGGGACGTAGGGACGCCTTCTTTTTCGAACAGCTTCTCATTCGCATGCTGAGCGAGATAAAGATAGAACGATACGACCACTGCTGCACGAGTGGTCTTTCTCTGTTTTGAAGCATACGATTGGAAGTAGTCAACCTGATTAGTGAAACTTGTGAAACCGAGATCTGCGAGCCCGTTTACTTCAAGTCCCTGTAAAGAATCATCGAAATGTTCACAAAAAGAAGTGATATGGTCTCCTTTATCAACACGAGTGTTTAGAAAAGAATGCACTGCCTCACGGATTTCTTTTGAGGCACAGTTGATATATTTCATTGTCCGAAACACTTTGGAGTTGCTGAAAGCACTGACGACGCACCAGTACTCAGGATGCTCGGACTGCAAGATCTCTTTCACCGTCTGCAAAGAAACAGTGTCGTAAGTTTCTCGAGATAGTACTAATGCCTTTAAATGTCTGTCAGTAATAAGCCCGTCTTCATTGAACTGGAGTAGCATGCCAAACAATGCTTCCATCAGAACGGATCTACTTGAAGAAGCTGCTTTGCCCTTTGCGGCCATCTGGAACCCTTTGACGAACTGGTCTATCGTAATACTATCTGCGGAATGAAAAATCGTACTGCACAGCTTCTTGGCTCTTGAAAGAACGGCGGCCTTACGCGTAGTCGGAAGCGTTGAAGAAAACTTTACATTATCGAAGTATCTGGTCATCGAGAGACTGATCTGGTCATCAGTCACATCTGGAACCGCCGAGTAAGTTGGTATGGAATAATCATCGGTAAGGTTCTCAAAAAGCGAAGACTCCTGAAACTTTGAATAATGTTCATCGTCATCATTTAGAAGATAAAAAGTTGCCTGTTCGCTCGCGGACAACTGACTGAGGACATGTTTGAAGTCGGTAAGCCTGTTGACCCTTGGAGCCTTAATGTATCCCTGTTCACATGCGAACTCCAGAAAAGAAAGGAACATCTTCCTATAACCAGGTACAGACCATGATGAACGGTGCGCAATAAGCATGGTGACAGAAATGTTAGAAATAGACATATCTGCAACGCAAGAGCAGAGATTTGCCAGGCACAGCTTAGGATTTTTGTAAAAGGTCTGCTGTATCACAAAGTCGTGAACAGCCTGACGGGTAACGTCATCCCGAAGTTTCTTAAAGGCACGACTGTCTGTGAAGATTATTTCGATATCATTTGTCATAAGTCATCTCGCTTTAATCCAGGAATCTGGTTGTACATCTCGTCAAGAGAAGCGGTCTTCAGTGCAATCTGGTCGGATTTTGTCGGCTTGTAGTAGCACTTAACAGCGGCAGTGGTCTTGTGTCTCAGAAGATCCGCAAGTTCAACCTCGTTGACATGGCAGTATTGCACGTTGAACATCGCATAGCCATGACGGAATCTGTGATTCAGGTTGTTCTTGCGCTTCCTTTTATCTACTTCGAGATTACATGCTTCGAAGATCTTACGGAGCTTATTGTTCCAGCTGCTCTTCATCAACGGGGTGCCAACAGAATTGAGGAAGATATAGTAGTTTTCTCCTTCGCTTTCTTCGGAATCTCTTACACGGTCCGCAATCGTTTTTTTAAAATATCTGTCATGGGAAGCCTTAGAGCGCTCACGGGCGTCTGTATGCGCTGTATTGATGTATTGATCAATCAGATCGAACAGATCCTGTGGAACGACAACGAACTGGTACCCGTCAAAGTACTGATTGTATTCCGATGTTTTGTACTGAGACCTGCTTATGACGTTCAGACAGGACTTGGCGTTCTGGGATTCATAGTCGTCTGACACTCGGTTACGGATGTAAGCAATCGGAATGAAATCATCTGAATAAGTGTACCCGTCACGAGTAAAAAGGTTGTTTCTGTCTTCCATAACAAGATCATCGGCAGTAAGGCCAAGTACTTCGCCAAGGCGCATTCCGCATTGATACATAAGCCTAATGATGATCTCAGCCTCAAGGTCATCTTGCTTCCTCACATACTCAAGAACACGTAAGAATTCATCAACGCTGATATATGCTGGAACCTCAACAGGTTTTGATGGTTTCCGCTCACTCGAACGGTAAGTCTCTGTTTTGAAGTGGTCTGATGTCTCTTTAAAGGCTGGGATGACTGTAAGACTACCAGTAGTGTCAAAGAGAGGATGTTCCGCAACCTTGAGATACTGGAGATAGCGTCTGTAAACAGAGAGATAGCCATTCACGGTCGCGTTCGAACGGACTGTGAGGAGGTGCATCTCATAGACCATTCCCGTTGGATTGTACCCGTGGAGGAAATATTTGAGGGCAGTTATGTCCTCCGGAAGAAAATCAGCAAGATTCTTCCCGATAAGCTCCTGAAAAGCTTCAAGAAATTTCAGCGCCTCATGCGCCCGAACCATAGTGTTACGGGAACGCTCAGAGAGCGTGATGTTTATGTAAGCGAAAGCATCATAGTCGAGCTGCATGTCGGAATTATACAGGAGATAATAGGTTTTCTTCTTGTAAGGCAGGACAACAGCGCGAGGATACACCGTGGTGACGGTATCCTTCTTGCCGTCAATCCGTAGCGTCTTCACATAGTAGCTCTCGTTGGTAGCCTTCTTCTCTTCAATGATGTACATACAGTCTCCATAAGTGTTTACAAATTTAAAAAAATACCGTATGCGATAATTATACCACAGGCGTGTAGAAATGCAATAAAAATATGAACACGAGAAGAAATATCGTATGCATGTATAGTGTGTAAAATAATTAGCAAAGATGATATATGAGTAAAACCGGAAAATATGTAAAAGAAAGGCTCAGAATGCTATACTAAAGGGGAGAAATGCCCGTAAATATACCATTCTTAGTACCTTGACAAAAAGATGGACATTTACAAAAACACCATATTTCTACACCCCTCGTGCTGTGACTGATTTCATGGCAAAGATGATTAATCCGCAGATTGGCGAACAAGTTGCAGACTTTGCCTGTGGCACTGGCGGCTTCCTCACCAGTTGGCTGAAAGAGCTTGCTCCAAAAGTTAAAACAACAGAAGACCAGGCTGCTTATGATACTTCCATCTACGGAATAGAAAAGAAACAATTCCCTTATATGCTGTGTATCACAAATATGCTGTTACATGGCATAGATGTGCCGAAAATCTACCATGACAACTCTTTGTTGAAGGATGTTCTGGACTACACACTGGATGACCAGTTTGATGTTATTCTGATGAATCCTCCTTACGGTGGTAACGAAAAAACAGAAGTGAAGAACCACTTCCCAGCAGATTTGGCAAGCAGCGAGACGGCAGACCTCTTTATTTCTGTTATCATGTACCGTTTGAAAAAGAACGGTCGTGCGGCTGTTATTCTACCTGATGGTTTCCTGTTCGGCACAGATAATGCCAAGGTTGCTATCAAAAAGAAACTGTTCTCAGAGTTCAATCTGCATACTGTAATCCGCATGCCGCACAGCGTATTTGCGCCTTACACATCCATCACCACCAACATTCTGTTCTTTGACCATACAAAGCCCACAGAAGAAACTTGGTTCTATCGTCTGGATATGCCAGAGGGTTACAAGAACTTCTCCAAGACTAAGCCGATGGAACTCAAACACTTTGATCCTGCTATGGATTGGTGGAACAACAGAGAAGAAATCAATGTAGATGGATTTGACAAGGCAAAGAAATATACCGAAGAAGAAATTGCTGCGAGAAACTACAATATCGACCTTTGCGGCTATCCTCACGAGGAAGAAGAAATTCTGCCGCCTAAGGAACTGATTCAGCAGTATCAGGAAAAACGAGCAAGCCTGAATGCGGATATCGACCGCATCCTGACTCAGATTACGGAGATATTGGGAATTGATTTGGAGGGAGAATAATGACCGGGCAACAGCTGAAAAACTCAATATTGCAGATGGCTGTTCAGGGCAAACTTGTTCCGCAAGACCCAAACGATGAGCCAGCTTCTGTATTACTTGAGAGAATAAGAAAAGAAAAGGAACAGCTCATCAAAGAAGGCAAAATTAAGAAGGAAAAGAACCCTTCTTACATCTTCCGTGGTGCCGATAATTTGCCTTATGAGAAAGTCGGTAAAAACGAGCCGGTGTGCATTGCAGATGAGGTACCTTTTGATATTCCTGAAAGTTGGGAGTGGGTGCGTTGGGGAACATTATCTGAATCTATTCAATATGGTTACAATGCACCGGCGCAGGAAACAGGGCGAATAAAAATGGTCCGTATAAGTGATATTCAAAACAATTCAGTACTGTGGGAAACAGTTCCCTATTGTGAGATAAAGGAAAGTGAGATTGACACATACCTTTTGAAGCCAAATGATATTCTATTTGCGAGAACAGGTGGAACCGTTGGAAAGTCTTATCTTGTACAAGACGTTCCTGAAGAAGCAATCTACGCTGGCTACTTAATTAGAACCAGATATAGTGATCAGCTATGCCCACAATATTTGAAATACTTTATGGAGAGCGAATTGTACTGGTCACAGTTAAGAGAAGGTACTATTGCGACAGCGCAACCCAACTGCAACGGAAAAACATTAGGAAATATGTTCGTTCCAATACCACCGTTGTCAGAGCAGATTCGCATTGTAGGAAAGATTAATGTAGTTATGGGCAGTGTGGCTGAATATGATGTAGTATATTCAAAAGCAGAATATCTAAACGATGCTTTCCCAGATACATTGAAGAAATCTATCTTACAGGAAGCGGTACAGGGCAAACTTGTACCTCAAGATCCTGCTGACGAGCCTGCTTCCGTCCTTCTGGAGCGCATTCGTGCAGAGAAAGAACAGTTGATTAAAGAAGGAAAAATCAAGCGAGACAAGCACGAATCCGTCATTTTCAGAAGGGATAATTCTCATTATGAGAAGTTGGACGGAATTGAGCGTTGTATTGACGATGAGATACCGTTTGAGATTCCAGATAGCTGGGAATGGACAAGATTTGGTCAGGTTATTTCGTTGCTTTCAGGAACAGACTTTAAGCCCGAAGAATATAATGATGCACGGAAAGGAACGCCTTATATTACAGGAGCCAGTAGTTTGTCAGACGATGGCATTTTGCTGAATCGTTGGACAGAAACACCAAGAGTAATTGCTAATCGTGGTGATGTTTTATTGGTGTGCAAAGGTTCAGGTTATGGCAAAACTGTGATTTGTGATATTGAAGAAGCACATATTGCAAGACAAATCATGGCAATAAAAAAGCTCGTAACACTTGATATGCGCTATATTCGTCTGTTCCTTCAGGCAAACTTCGACAAAATTAAATCCAAGGGACAGGGGGTTATTCCCGGAATAGACCGTAGTAGCGTTATGAACCTCTTGTTTCCTATTCCACCGTTAGCAGAGCAACGCCGCATCGTTGAAAAACAGAGAGAATTGTTTGATAAGATTACGCTAATTTAACACAGAATTGTATAATATCTGGCGAAAGGAGGTCTTTCGCCATGATAGAAAAAGAAAAATTTGAAAGACACTTGAGGGGTACAAACCTCTCAGAAAACACAATTTCATCGTATCTATTTGCTATTAAGCAGTACGGAGAACAGTACGATGATGTCACCCAGAAGAAACTGCGTGAGTACAAAGTATGGCTGATCGAGAATTACAAGCCAAAGACGGTTAATCTCCGTTTACGAGCCATCAATTGCTACTTGGAATGTATCGGTAAAGAAAAGTGGAAACTCCCCTTTGTCCGAGTGCAGCAGAAAGCTTTTCTGGAAAATGTGATCAGCGAAGCGGATTACGAATATTTCAAGTCCTGCCTCAAGAATGATGATGAAATGTTCTGGTATTTTGTAATCCGTTTTCTGGCGGCAACCGGAGCCAGAGTCAGTGAGTTGATCCAGATCAAGGTTGAACACGTTAAGCTTGGTCACCTCGACCTTTATTCAAAAGGTGGAAAGCTACGCAGGATCTACATCCCGAAAGAATTGCAAAAGGAAGCCCTTTCCTGGTTGGCTGGAAAGCACCAGGATAGCGGCTTCCTTTTTTTGAACAAATATGGGGAACGAATTACCACTCGTGGTATTTCGGGACAACTGAAAAAGCTGGCCGTAAAATATGGCATCAATCCGGCAGTTGTATATCCGCATTCGTTCCGCCATAGGTTTGCCAAAAGTTTCTTAGAGCGCTGCAATGACATAGCGTTCCTTGCCGACCTCATGGGGCATGAAAGCATTGAAACCACCCGTATTTACCTCAGAAAAACAGCTACAGAGCAGCGAGAAATTGTGGATACAATCGTAGATTGGTAAAAGAAAAGGCATACACTTCGGATTGTTGAAGTGTATGCCTGATTTTATAGAATGTCAAAGGATTCAATCACGAAATTTACTCGTTGGACAATTCTCTTTTGCTCCGCCACGGGAGGAAGCGGAACAAGATAATTGGAAATGAAATCTTTCCTGATACGCTGTTGTCCCGCCGTTCCGGTAAAATTTTTTATACCGTCTTGGATAAAAGCGTGGGTTTTGCAGAGCAGCAAAAAGTATGGCATATACAATATTTTTGTATAGTCACGAAGTACATGAAGTTCTGTTGTACCGGCACCATATCCATTAGGAAGGCTACAAATCACAGCAGACTTTCTATTCTGAAAACATGGAGTTATTTTCGCAATGACAACATCGTTGTCGGCAAAATGGGTAAATCCGGATTTTACATCCTTCCATGCCTTTTCCTCAAAAGTATGGCTATTGTTAAAGCCATCGTGCAAAAGAGGCATTGGCATAAATCCAACAATGGTATCATCAGAAATAACGTTTCTTGGATTGACTGTAAGCAGGGAACCCATCCTAACCCATTCCCATGTATTAGGAATATCGAAAGGTATCTCATCGTCAATACAACGCTCGATCCCGTCCAACTTCTCATAATGAGAACTTTACATACTTGCAAGTTTCTTTTCTAAAACACTCACGGATGTAAGAATTCTATTTTGCTCATTCTCAGGAGGAAGCGGCACCAACATATTTGCAAGTTCACCTAAATAAATTCCACCTTGTGCAGTTCCATTACTTTTTGAGGTGAACTGCTGTTGAAATAGAGGACTATCCAATAACAATTTCATGTATTGATTGTTTATCAATGCACCGAAGATAGCAATACTTCGTTGTGCGATAACGGGTTCATCATGCTCATAGATTGCCGTATTTCCGATACTGCCACCAATGATGCCAAGAATGACATCGCCTTTTGAAATTTGTGTTCTTGGATTTTCCTTATCAAATCCCTTCTGATCACACAATCTATCTTCATCCGTAAATAGGATTTTTCCATTTCTGATATTTCTAGCACTAATAACCCTAAAACCTTTTGATTTCTTTGGTGGAGGATTATGTGATCCATCGGTTAGTTTGTAGCAAATATTAGAGAAACGACACCAACACCACCCGTCTGGAAGAGAAAAAGGAATATCTTCATCAATACAAACTTCTTCTGAACCACGCTTTTCATAATGAGAATTATCCCTTCTGAAAATGACGGATTCGTGCTTGTCTCGCTTGATTTTTCCATCCTTAATCAGCTGTTCCTTTTCAGCACGAATACGTTCCAGAAGGACAGAAGCAGGTTCGTCAGCAGGATCTTGTGGAACAAGTTTTCCTTGAACCGCTTCCTGCAAGATAGATTTCTTTAGTCTATCAGGAAAAGCATTATTTAGAGATTCTGCTTCAGAGTATGCAGTTCTGTATGTATCAACATAAGGCAATACTCCTCTGATTTTTTCTACAATTCGTTTTTGCTCCGCTTCAGGAGGAACCGGTATAAGTGCCTGATAAAGTTTATTATCGTTGATCGCAGGATAAGCAACGCCCTTGGCATTGTCCGTGTCATTTGCATACGCATCGAAGTCTGGTGACATCAGATAATAAAATAGGAACTCATTGTAAAATCCGGTATGGCAAGTAAGGGCAGCGAAGCCTGTACTGGCAATAGGTTGGTGGCTAAAGGAGCGGTCAACGATGCACATATTATGCAGATATGGACGCACAGTAGAGTACAGAATGTCACCTATAGCGACAATTTTTCTTGCCCTCGAAGGCGCCTTATCCGCAGCAATTATATTTTCTTCATCGCTTAGTTTTTGATTTTTGTTATCGATAGATCCAATGTCTATATAACAGAAATCAGCAGTAGGTGTCATTTGTCCTCTGTTGTAAATGATTTTACTCAGTCGCACCCATTCCCAACTATCTGGAATGTCAAATGGAACCTCATCTGCAATGCACACCAGCTCGTTTTTACCGACTTTCTCATAAGGCAAATTATCGGTATAAAAAGTGTATAGGGGTCAATTGGAAAAGTAAATTCCAGTTCCAGTAGGTCTTAACTGGAACTTACCATTGCAAAAACAGTGGTAGAAGTAACTCTTCCAAACCTTTCCCAACCGGTTGAACACCGGTCAGTAATCAATTAAAATATAGTTACTTTCCCTGAAAT
>NZ_JBQHUL010000041.1:0-29210 GCF_052065235.1 Blautia sp. HCP28S3_G10
TTGCCATAACCTATCCTCCGTAATTGTAGTGAAATAGTCTAAATATCTTTCGCCTGCAATTATAGAGGAAATCAGAGTATTAGAAAATCCGCAGGAATATTTGGCGCTTACCAAATAACTCTTCAAAAATATCAGCTTTCTTACCTGTAGCATTTTCTAATTCATCTTTGAGATCATGTAAATATTTCATCCAAGGTCTACTAATTTCAAGCAAATAAACATTTTCCTTGTCTGATTCTTCCATTTTCCTAACGATAAAATTTTCACTTTCTAATCTCACTCAGTCGTCACCTCCAAATTTGTCGCACATTCTTTATCTTTCATATATCATACTTTATCAATCAGCAGATAAAATATGGTCGCATACCAGGCGACATTAAAAAAAAGAGAGACTACCACCACGGTAATCCCTCTCATTATTGTGATCCAGCATTGTTTTTCAAACTCTACAAAATCATGCAAGCTCAACCCCTTTCTCTTTACTGTCTTTTCCCTGCTGTTTCGCAATAATCTCTTTGTTGATTTTCAATCGTTCATGGATAGACTTTCTTTCCTTTGTATCCGATACTTTAGTAGCTGCGGAACGGGAACTTTTATCAACCTCAACTTTTTCCGGTTGGCTCCTTTCCCCCTGTACTGTTGATTTTGCAGCTCCTTCCACCTTTTCTGGTGCTTTTTCTTCCAAACTACAGAAGCTCTGCAAATATGGCAGCACATGTTCCTGCATATCTGTAAGGTCTGCTATATATGCTTGAAAAGCTTCATCCCCCTTTGCTTTCTGGTAATTCAGCCAGCTTTCATCCGTCAGTTTCATCTCATTCTGATTTTTCAACTGGCTGACGATACCTCCATGACCATCCCCGATATTGATTTTTCCTTTTAATTCCTTCATTCGGTTATCATCCGGATAATAAATGGTAAAATACATCTGAACGGTTTTCTCCGGCACTCCTGTTTTGGGATCCAGACAGGAAGATAAATCTGCATCCATTTCAGCTGTCGTCTTATCCAGACTTTCCAGTTTCTGATACCCGGATATCTTCATATCCTTATCCTCACAGAAATTGACATGGACTACGGGGACTGCTGTTTCCGGTATTTCCGGCTGGTATGCCTTCAGCTTTTCCAAAAGTTCTGCTGCTCTTCCTGATTCTTCACATTCTTCTTCCACAACATCCTTTAAAAACGACATATATATGTGGGCATTGCCGCATCTCAATTCCAATGCTACAGTTTCCACCATATCTTCCTCTGGGCTAAAATTATCACGATAATCATACGGATCAAAATCTTCTGCCAGCTCATTCAGTGCCACAGCCAGTTCATCCGCTGTCATTTTCTCCGGATAATAATGGACTTCGATCTCTTTTGGTGGATAATACCGGAAGTCGGGAAATGCATCCACAATCTTTTCTAAAGCCTCGTGTACTATGGAAAGTGATGCCATAAACGCCACCTGATCCAGATTGTCTCCATGAATGGATTTTCCGGTAACCAATGACACTTCCGCCTCATCATAAAATGTATCATTAGAATCCCGATAGATAATTCCCATCCCATTTCCGAAATAGCTTAAAGACGGGTCATCAATGATTTCCCGGTATTTTGCAAGGATTTCTTCCAGATTCTCACTTTTATAGAAATTAGCCATATTATGGTATTCGTCACATTCTGCAGCATAATACTCCAGATACGGCTCTTTCTTCGGTGGCAAGTTGTTAAGGACGTTATCAATCATATTGTAATTTGCCTCTTCCAGTTCCTCCACTTTTGCCAGTGGTTTATATGCCACTCTGGCTTCCTGCATGATCTCTGCTTCTACTTCCTCTACCTTTTCCTGCAACTCGTCGTAATCGACAGGTATCCTTTCCAACTGTTCCAGTCCTTCATCCTCTAAAATATCCTGAATAGCCTGGCTCATAGAAATATCTGGATCATCTAAGACACCTCCATCCATGAGTTTGTATTCCTTATCATAAAAGGAATAATCATATCCTTCTGTTGCCACCTGGATGGCGAAATACTGATCGCCTATCTGAAATGCCACTTCCTCTTTATCAAGTTGTGGTTCCAAATGTAAAAAATCCGGTAATTCACGGAAGCTGATGCTGTCTACAAAATAGGCTTTTACATCTCCATTTTCATTCAGGACTACA
This sequence comes from Blautia sp. HCP28S3_G10, assembly GCF_052065235.1. Classification (NCBI taxonomy): domain Bacteria; kingdom Bacillati; phylum Bacillota; class Clostridia; order Lachnospirales; family Lachnospiraceae; genus Blautia; species Blautia sp. HCP28S3_G10. Next base: position 2,157 of record NZ_JBQHUL010000041.1, read on the forward strand.
ATATCACTGACAGATAAGGAATGCCCAGTATAATCTGCCGGATGTGCAATATTAAACTTCTCATACATAGACTCCAGAGTATCGCCATCATGCAGTTCATCCGAATAAATCAACTTGTAATCCTCTTTTTTTACTTGATATCCATGACGTTCAATAAAATCCATATCCATAAATTCATATTCCCTGCCCGGACTTTCATCTATGATCTGATATATTCCATATCGGTTCTCACTCTCCAGCAGAAGTTTTGCTTCTTTCAGTGACCGGATCTGCGGATATTCCTGCATCCGTTGCTCCAGTTTCCTGATACGTTCCACATCTTCTCTCTCCATCTGATAATGCTCCGGTCCTCGTTCAATTTCCATACGTTCCCGTACCGCAATCGGACTTGGAAAAGTGGTAATCAGATATACCTTCTCCCCGGCATCATACATTTTTAATGCTTCTTCTTTATCCAGATCTGTCATCGGCTCCTTATAAAATCCCATTTCTTCATAATCTCTTTCACCGTCCTGTTCCAACATCCTCTGCCATGCCTCTTTTTCAATCCCAAAGAGACCTTCATGCCCCAAAATCATTTCCTGGCTGGCATATTCTCCATGGGTACCATCCGGCTGCAGGCAATACACTTTTTCCCCGACACGATGCTGTTCCAATGCCGCCTCCTGCCGTAAAGGGAACATATCATCTGCAATATATCCATATCCCTTTAATTCAGCCATACCTACCGAACGATCTGGAAAACTGTCAATTTCATCCCTGGCATCCCAAAGAGTCTCATTTATCTTCTCTTCATCTGATGTTCGGACAGCAAAAGCAAGATTCCTGACCATCTGTCTGATATTGTAATCATCCCCGATCATAGTCGCATATTCTAAAACCTGTTCTTTCTGTTCCTCTGTAAATACGATATTTTCCCGCTGTTCTGCCCGTTCCATCAGTCTCTGGGCATAATCCCGGACTTCTTTTTCTGCCGATATCATGTTTTTATTCATTGCCATATGCCGTTCCTCCTAAATTCTTCTGGCAAGCACGATCAGCCTGCCGTTGGTACTAGAATATTCACAGGTAGATAAAGAAAGCAGCTCATCATCCTCCCTAACGGTAACACCCGTCGGATATAGCTGATAAGCTGCCATCTTCTGTAAATAATCCATCTGTTGTTTTCGTGTTTCTTTGTGTAAATAATTATAATAATCACCGCTGTTTGCAACATTCGTTACATACACAGCTGCTACTTCATATTGGTATTTCTGGTCTTTCAAATACAAAGTAATTTCATTGTGGGCAAGGTAATACTCTTCTTTTTTATATCCATTTAATTGCTTGAACATACTTCCATCTTTCATTTGGTGACCGTAAATGATCAAATGCTCCTGCTCTCCGGCAATGTCATTTCGGTAATCCAGCATCAAAGTCCCACAGATAGCGTACTTTTTCTGAAAATCATGATGAAGATAAAATTCATTATCCGTTCCCTGCACTACCGGATAACTGATATCTGTACCATCTATTTTCAGCCATCCAATACAGTCTTCATTTTCCTCCAACAATGCCTGATAATCAAAATCATCTACTTCTCTCCCCGCCTCTTCCTGAGAAGAACCTGCCTCCTCATCGTCTGTATCTTTATCCGGAAATGCAGTTTCTTCCACCTGCCAGTAATTTTCCCTGTTTTCATAAGAATCCAGCCAGTAATCCAACAGGTATTTCCCACAGAGCACAGTGACAATCAGAAATACCACTACCATCAGTTTCTCAACTTTCTTCACATCGCACCTCCTTCCGGGCATGAAAAAACCGGCAGATATTTCACTGCCGGCAAATATGCGCTCTCAATATAAAGTTCCTACATATCTCCCATCTTCCAGATGCATATAACATTCGTTAATCTCCGGGGATTCCATCATCTGCAGAACATATTCCATTCCTGTGGCAAGTTCCTTTTTCTTAAACTCTTCCATCGGAACCCAGTAGATGCTCCCCTCCTCAGAGCTTTGTAATGTTCCTGAATACTTATCTGCTTTATAGAGAAAGATCACATTATGAATCCCGGATTTCATCCAATGATATACACCACAAAACAACGGTTTTTCAATCGTAAGTCCAGTTTCTTCCTGTACTTCACGGATAATGGAATCTGTGAAAATTTCACCTTTTTCCACATGTCCTCCAGGAAATGTTGTTCCGGTGTAACTGTCATTTACCTTATCCAATGCAAGCACATTTCCGTTTCCATCCTGCACCATGCACATATTCATAAAACAGACCGTTTCCGTTTTCTTCTCTTCGTATTGATTGAGAGTTCGTTTCACACGCTTGTTAATATCTGCCCTCTTTTTCTTATAGTGTTTCACAACTTCTCCATAAGGAACCCAGATATCCGCATCTACAATCCGATCATAGACTTTTGAAACCACATCCTCGATATGTTTATCTCCGGGGAATGTGTAATATTTTTCATAATAAGCCTTTGTCTCCAGATACATCCACTCTGCTATTTTATCTTTCTGCTTCAGTTTAAGCTGGGAATATCTCTTATCCATCTGAATCAGTTTTCCATCTATCATTTTATGATTTTCACGGGACAACGGAACCACCTCCCCTTTCATCAGTTTACGTTGTTAAAATATAACTCCTATCAGTTATGAATGTCATGTGACAATTTGATAAGATGGAATTTGATATTTTTCATTTTATATCAATTCATTCTTTAGTTGCATGATTCTATTTTCTATCTCGTTTATTGTTATCTTAAATTCATCATCCGATTTTCCAGTAGGATCTTCCAGTTCCCAATTATCATCGAATGCTCTTCCAATAAAAGGACAGCCCACATTACATCCCATAGAAATTGCTATATCTGGATCAGGAATATCGGTAATCAGCTTCGAATACTGGGTCTGTTCCATATCAATCCCATATAGTTCTTTCATAAGCCTAACTGCATCTTGGTTGATTTTTGCTTTCGTCTCTGTACCAGCAGAATATGATTCAAATACATCTGCCGCCAAGTGATTCCCCAAAGCTTCCGCAATCTGACTACGACAGGAATTATGAACACAAATAAAAGCCACTTTTTTCTTTGCCTTAGTGTGAAATGGACATTCTTTTTGCAAACATTGATTATTGAGATGTGAACGAGAACACATCACTTGATTTAAACTCATTTCTACACCTAACTTTTCTCTTGTGAAATGAACTGCTTCAATAATTGCAAGATATGAATCCCTTTTACAGCAACGTGGTCCTCCATTTTTACCTATCGCTTCCAATGCTTTTGCTGTGATTTGATTAGAAAGCCCCCATGCCTCCGTTGCCAGTGGTGTTGACTTTAATGCAATAGAAAGGTACATTCCAGTACTAATGCCCGCTCCGCAGGCACCCCAAAAACCACAAGCACCACCTGGGACTTGCTTCCCTCTTTTCTGCATTTCATAAAGTGCAGTTTTTAAATCTATCTGTCCACCTGCATTTTTATAGGCTGTCAAAAGTGCAGAGCCGACCATTGTGTGATGTTCTGGACCGTGCATATGGCAAGAAGGTATGCACATCATTTCTTCCAAAAGTTCAATAGGATTTTTTGATTTGCTATTGAAACATATAGAAAGAACCTCATCCATTCCGCTTGTATGACACTCGTCACAAACAAAATGTCCATTTATACATCTCGTCTTACTACTTTGTTTTTTATGGCAAAGTTCACACTCCATAATTATATCAGAGTCACGATATTCCAATGGAGCTTTGCAGATCAAACATTCTTCGTTCATTCTACTCACCTCATCAAATTGAATTTTGCTAATTTCTAGGGGCACATCCCCGTGCCCCCTATTTTACACCTAACACCCTTTCTTGTATATCCAAAGATTATCCGATACAAGACTCTGCTGTTCTGGCTGCCGGTTCTGTTACATCATGATTCCGGCTATTTTCTTTGAAAGCAGAGATCCTGTCATGGAGAGATTGATGTTCTTCTTTTTCATCCTGTTCCTCTGCCTCATCCTTCGTATCTTCTCTTTCATCCATATTCAGAAGGGCATTCAGTTCAGATAGACGTTCCAGTTTTTCACTCAGCTCCGTCTCTTTCGGGAATGGCTTTTTCACCTCTTCCATGGCATTTTTCAGCTGTCCCTGTACGGTTTCCAGCTTTTGTTCTGCTTCTGCCAGTTTCTGCGGGATTGCTTCTAATGCATTATTAATCCTGATGATATTACCATTCTCATCGGAGCCAAGGCTGACACGATACACGTTCTCATTTTTCAGGGAAAGAATAAATTCCTTACTCCAAGAGTCAAACTTCAATCGGATGGAAAATCCCTGGTACTGACCTACATTGATCATGGCATCGACCTGTTTCATGGACTGGCAGACGGAAAGCAAGGCTGCTCCCGCTTCTTTCTTCTCATGGAAGGTCGTGCCGCCGATCTCCATCACAAACTGCTCCGGATCTGTAATCTTATTCGCCTGATATTTTTCAATATCTGCCTGATAGCCTCCGATACTCTCCCGAAGTACTGCGATCTGCTGTGGATATCCCTTTGCAATATCATCTTCCAAACGGTAATGGTTGCTCACAAAGTTTGCTTTTAACAGTTTCAGTTTCGATACTTCCACATCCAACTCCATTTTCTCCTTGATCGCCGGATTACCGGTGGACAGTGCCTTCACTTCCGCATAGGACAATGCAGTATCGTCCACATCCTCGCAGATTCTGACCGGGGATTTGCTGGTCATAATCTGGGAAATAAACCTCTGCTTACTCTCAATCAGCTGCCACATGTAACTGTCGAAGGTTCCTTCTGTTACATACCGGAAAATATGCACTTTCTTATTCACATTACCCTGACGGATGATACGACCTTCCCTCTGTTCCAGATCGGACGGTTTCCATCCCACATCCAGATGATGCAAGGCAATCAGGCGATCCTGCACATTGGTTCCAGCTCCCATTTTAGCGGTGGAACCTAACAGGAAACGTACCTGCCCATCCCTTACTTTTTTAAATAATTCCGTCTTCTTTACATCCGTGTTTGCATCATGGATAAAAGCGATCTCCTGTTCCGGCACACCTTTTGCCATCAGTTTTCGTTTGAATTCATGGTAGACATCATCAAAAATATCTGCCTCCTCTTTCTTTCCGTCAATCTCCACCATGGTCTTACCCACAGCTCTTGGTGTGGACAGATCACAAAATACTAACTGAGCGGAACGTTGCGGCGTAGTCTGCTTCCATATTTCATAACATTTGCTGACACAGGCATTCACCTTGCTTCCCTCATCATCCGGCAGCATGGGATTGACCAGACGCTGATCCAGTGCCAGCTTTCTTCCATCATTGGTTACTTTCAGCATATTATCAACAGAGGAATCCACGTCTCCACGCCGGATAACTTCCGCACGTTCCCCAAGGCTCGCCACGATGTCTTTCTGATACTCTGATGGCTTTAATACCACGGTTTCATACTCAACTTCCGGCACAGGAAGATCCAGTTGATCTGCTGTTTTAATATCAGCAATCTCCTTGAACATGCTCATCAGTTCCGGGAGATTGTAAAATCTGGCAAATCTGGATTTGGAACGGTAACCGGTGCCTTCCGGAGCCAGTTCGATGCTGGTCACTACTTCCCCGAATGTGGATGCCCAGGAGTCAAAATGCCCCAGCCCCATCCGGTTCAGTTTATCGTACTGCAGATAACGCTGCATCGTATAAAGTTCCGTCATACTGTTGCTGACCGGTGTACCCGTCGCAAAGGTAACGCCTTTTCCCCCGGTGATCTCATCCAGATACTGGCATTTGTTGAACATATCTGCGGATTTCTGTGCTTCGTTCTGGGCAATGCCTGCCACATTCCTCATTTTCGTATAGAAAAAGGCATTTTTATAATAATGGGCTTCATCCACATATAAGCGGTCAACCCCCAGTTCTTCAAACGTAACCACATCATCCTTTTTCTCTTTGTTTTCCAGCTTTTCCAAACGCCTGCGGAGACCTTTCTTTGTCTTCTCCAGCTGTTTGACTGTATAACGGCTGCCGTCACTTTCCATCTTTGCTTCCTGGATGCCTGCCTCCAGCTCTGCGATCTGGTTTTCAATCGCCATCCTCTGACGTTCATCCGATAAAGGAATCCTTTCAAACTGGGAATGCCCGATGATAACCGCATCATAGTTTCCCATTGCGATCCTTGCACAGAATTTCTTGCGGTTTGCCGGTTCAAAATCCTTCTTTGTCGCCACAAGGATATTTGCCCCCGGATAAAGCTGTAAAAACTCAGCTCCCCACTGTTCTGTCAGATGGTTGGGCACTACAAACAGGCTTTTCTGTGCAAGACCAAGACGTTTGCTCTCCATCGCTGCTGCTACCATCTCATAAGTCTTTCCGCTTCCCACCACATGGGCCAGCAGGACATTATCGCCATAAAGCTGATGGGCAACCGCATTCTTCTGATGCGGGCGAAGCTCGATTTCGGGGTTCATTCCCGGAAAGGTTAAATGGCTTCCGTCATATTCCCTTGGACGGATCGAATTGAAACGTTCATTGTAAATCTGACACAGGCTCTGCCTGCGTTCCTGATCCTTGAAAATCCAGTCCTTAAATGCCTCTTTAATAGCATCCTGCTTCTGGGTTGCCAGCATCGTCTCCTTTTTGTTCAGAACCCGGATCTCATTTCCCTCTGCATCTTCCATGCGATCATAGATACGGATATCTTTTAAATTCAGGGTCTCTTCCAGAATCTTATAGGCATTCATCCTGCTTGTACCATACGTTGCTGTGGTCAGAACATTCCGGTCACTGTCCGCATTTTTCCCGCTGATATTCCATGCGCCGCTGGCTTCTGAATAGCGGACATCAATCACCCTTCCTACCAGATACGACGGGGTATCAAATAATTCTTCCATAAAATCACGGTAGATTTCCGGAGCAATCCAGGTGGCTCCGATCCGGACTTCAATCTCCGATGCATCCAGATCCACTGGCTGTACCTGTTCCAGGGCTTTCACATTGCTGGCATATTCCGGATGGTTTTCAGCAAAGATTCTTGCTGTTTTCAGCTTCTCCCGGACATTACCGGAAAGATATTCATCCGCATTTTCCCACTGCCCGTTTACCGGATTCTGAAAGATTACCCCAGTCAGTTCTTCGGTTACTTTCTCTTCTGTTTTTCCCGTCAGTTCCGACATATAGGGCAGATCGACCTTTGCTTTTTCATTCAGAGAAATGGTTAGGGCTTCCAATGATGTTTCCACGCTGGTCACAGCAACCGCTTTCTTAATTGTCCGCTTGGTGAACATATCTGCTTTCTGTTTTAAAGTACCATCTTCATTTAATTCTTCCAGAGAACAGAGCAGACAATAAGAAGAGTCATCAGAGAATGCCCGTTTGTTTGCATTGCTTCCGATGACTCCATACTTTTCCGTATAATTGTCATAGACTTCATTTAATTTTACCTGGAGTTTCTGGATGTCCTTCTCTGTGGCAGTTTCCTCCATCTGCAGGGCGATCAATTCCCGCACAACTTCACGGATTTCTACCATGCCTTTCACACGTTCTGCCGTTGTCGCTGGCAGTTTTACCGGATTCATCAGGGAATTTACACGATAGTAGATCTGATCATCCACCACAGTAAAACTGTAATTACGCACATCCGGGTCTGCCGGAATACTTTCCACAATCTCATCCAGTTCGGTTTCCGCTGTCACTGCCGGCACCATGGAACCATAGATCCTTGCCACAGCATCTTCCAACTGTTCCGCCAGATCAGCCCCTTCCATCGGGAGACAAGTGGTTTCTTTTCCATAAGGACCGGACACCTCTGCCATCGTTCCAAGTATCATTTCCGGATGGGACACAAAATACTGATTGACGGTGATTCCATTAGAATCCGCTCCAAGTGATACCCATTCCGGTTCTTCCAAAGAGATGCTCTCCCGTTTCTGGAAAAACAGGATATCTGCACTGACTTCGGTTCCGGCATTTGCTTTAAACGCATTATTGGGAAGACGGATCGCCCCCAGAAGCTCTGCACGTTCCGCCAGATACTTCCGCACCTCTGGTGAGGCTTTATCCATCGTACCCTTTGTGGTGATCAGAGCAGCTACCCCGCCCGGTCTTAACTGGTCAATGGTCTTCGCCAGAAAATAATCATGAATCATGAAATTGTATTTATCATACTGACGGTCATTCACCTTATACGCTCCAAAAGGTACATTTCCAATCGCAACATCGAAAAAGTCATTGGGATAATCCGTCTTTTCAAAGCCTTTGATCTGGATATTGGCATTAGGATATAACAGTTTTGCGATCCTTCCGCTGATACTGTCAAGTTCTACTCCATAAAGCCGGGACTGATGAAGTCCTTCCGGCAGCATCCCGAAAAAGTTCCCGACACCCATGGATGGCTCCAGGATATTCCCTTTTTCAAATCCCAGATTTTGAAGTACCCGGTACATACTCTCGATGATCACGGGCTGCGTATAATGGGCATTCAGAGTTGATTCCCTTGCCGCCGCATATTCTTCCGGAGTAAGCACCGATTTCAATTCCAGATACTCTGTCTCCCAGGAGATTTTTGTTTCATCAAAGGCATCAGGAAGTCCGCCCCATCCTACATAGCCGGATAAGATTTCCTGTTCTTCCGGTGTCGCATACCGATTTTCACTCTCGCACTTTTTCAGAAGCTGGATTGCCATAATGTTGGCACGGAATTTCTCTTTTGCGGTACCATAACCCAGCTGATCGTCCGTGATATGGAAATTGATGGGAGGGATTTCCATGGACAGCGCCTGTTCCCTTTGCTCATAATCATTCCATACACGTTCTGATATTTGTGGAAAATAAGAGGATTCATTTTCCATGATGCTGTATTGGACTTCCTTAAGGTCATTCAGATTTGCAGCATTTTCAATATCCTCATGATACCTGAAATACAGTTCTTCCCGCTCCAGTACCTGCTCTAGTTTTTCCAGTTCCGGTTGGGACATCTTTTCCCAAATATCGTCCTTTTCCGTATGGATCGTAAACCCTTCCCCGTCATCATGGTATTGCACCATATAATGCAGGATATCCTGCTCCCCACGGATCTCACAGGTAAAGTCATACTCCGTTGTCCTGATTCCTGGCGAATACTGGCGGTTTACTAAAACCAGATTCTGCACATCTTCTGCCTTCAGTTGCTGCTCCACTTCTTCAGGCGTAACTTCCACATTCTCCTGCGTATGCTCTTCCACATTTTCTTCCGGAATTTCCTCTGCTTCCAGCGACTGCTTCACTTCTTCCATATCGGCAAGTCTCTGGGCTTCCTGACGTTCTTCGTACTTTTCCAGTTCTTCCGGTGAAAGAAAATCATCCATCCGGATCAGCTGCCTTGTCCGTGCTGCCGCCTGTTTCCATTTGACCAGTGTTGTCAGGCTTGGGTTGGTGATTTCCCCTTTCTTTAACCGGATTCCCTTTGCATCGTGCCATTCATCTGATTTGTCACATCCCATGATCCCCGGTGTGCATCCGCCATCTCCATATTCATGCTTCAAAAAATCAGCAGCTTCCTTCTCATCATGGTGCGCCATGAAATACTCATAAATCCGGTTTCTTCCTCCTTCTATATTTCCGCCCCTGCGCAGCACAGAATCAATCTCATCCTGCGTAATGAATGCGATTTCCGGAGGTGTTATCATTTCCTCCTGCCTTCTCCAGTCAAGTGTCCTGCCAAGGTCGTACACCCTTTGCTTGTAAATTGGGTTGTTTCGGATCTGATAACGCATATAGTTTTCCGGATGGCGTTCCATATCTTTCTCCAGATCCACAAGCATCTGATAATATTCCCTTGTCATTTCCGGATCATCTAACCCTGAGCGCATCCTTTCCGTTGTGTCATTATGGCTATAAATACCTTGAATGGCACCCGTATCCCGAAAATGCAGAGCTAATACATTAGAAAGTTCATCACATTCCACTTTGATGGAATTTAACATAACTACATTGGAAACATAAGTTCCGGCATCATACATATCCCGGAGACGGTCTGCCGCCTCTTCCCATGTAACCATGCGGTCATAATTGCGTCTTGCAGAGTCACCACGCCGGATACGCATCCCGTCACCATCATACCAGACACTGTACTTCTGGCCGGAAAACTCAAATCCTTTCCCGCCGGTACCATACTCCTGGATCAAAAAGCTCCGCAGATCCTCATGGTCAAGTCCTTCGACCAGTTTTGCAGTGATATGGAAAAGTGTATTACTCCGTCCACTTCCAGTACGCAGCACATCATCCACAATCTCATCTGAAATAAAAAAAGCGGCTGGCTGTTCCAATGCAGCTGCCGCTTTCCTGATCTCTCCTAACTGTTCTTCCTCTGTGGGAAACAGGCTTAATTGTATATAGTTTCCTGCACCACTAGTTCCTCTGCCTGCGCCCGGATCCTGTTCATGTGCTGTGTCCATGCCATACTGTCTGCCGCTTTCTCCGGCGCCGGATTTTTCTCCAGAAGCTGTGCGGTCAGATTTTCCACTTTCTGTCTGGTTTCTCTGTCCACTTCCATCAAATGGCTGTCCAGCCGGTTCTGCAGTACCAGGATGTTGAACCTGGCTTTCTTGTGGTTTCTCAGATATTCCTTCCTCATCATCCCGTATTTCCCGATGTTCCCTCTGGTCTCCTCCAGTTGAATATCCGGGATCAGATAATCCCCGTTCCTGCTGTAAGTGATCTCTCTCATGCCCTGTTTCCTCCTTGTTTTCTTCTATCTCTGTTTCTATGGTATTTTCTTCGCTTTCACGAATTAACGTGTTAAATTCATTATAGACCACTTCCGATTCTTTTGCAACCGTTTTCCTGTCATTTTCCAGATCCATAAGGACATACCGTCCAAGCTGCATCAAAATGGGGCGGCTGATCTCATTGACTGCCGTGCCAAGGTGTCCAAGCACACGCAGGTCATTAAAATCTGTAATATGGCGCAGACTGTCTGCGGAAAGGTATTCCTCCGGATCCAGTCCGCTCCGTTTCATCAGGACATACCATACGCTGTCTGTCATAAGGTCACGAAACTCCACTTCCTGGTTCTGTTCGTCCAGTTCTTCCAGAAATGTTCCCTGTACATCCAGTTTCAATTCATCAAAAGCATCCGGGAGCCACTCCCTTACACTTTCCCGTGCCGCCTGATGCAGTGTTCCTGCAAGACCACTATTGTCTTCTTCCAATCCATACTGGCTTATCAGGTAATCAGATACCAAAGAACGGTCTTCCGCCTGCAGTACCCATAATGCCGGATCTTTTCCAAGGTTACGCACCTTGTATGTGTCCGATATATCAAACACATAGCGGAGACGGTTTTTCGGTCCGGAAGTATAATCAATCAGGGCAATTCCTTTCGATCCTTTCTTAATCCAACGGTACATCCGTTTATTCCATACTTCCATGGAAGCCACCGCTGTTGCCTCCGGTCGCTGGGCGAAGATCAGCAGCTGCTCATCAAACGTATATTTATATAACCGGGATGCGGTATCCAAAAACCTCATCCATTCTTCCGGTTTTGCAGCTACATCTTTTGCCACTTCTTCCGTCAGCTGTTCCATGGCATATAACTTATTTGCCATACCTGTTTATCCTCCTCTCATTCAATCAATGTTTCCTGTTTTCTCTTTACACCAGAAGATTTCTGACTGGATGCAATCTTTTTCCGGTTTTCTTCCAGAGACTTCTTTATGGATTTTTTCTCTGTTTTTTTATATCCGTAATTCTCTGCTTCCTTTTCCGCTACTTTTAGATCCACATCATTTAAATCCACGGAATAATGAATCTGTTCCATAGGAAGTATCTTTTTTTCCCGAAAGGAATAATAAGACTGGTTGCCACCAAGAATGATATGATCCACTACAGGAACACCCGCTAACATACAAAGTTGTTGCATTCTCCCAGTAATGGCGATGTCATCCTTTGACGGCTCCAGACTGCCACTTGGATGGTTATGAAACAGAAGAATCGATGCTGCGTTTGACAAAAATGCCGCCTTCAACACTTCCCTGGGATGCACCAATGACTGGTTCAAAGTTCCCATACTGATTATCGTCATGTTAATAGGGACATTATCACTCCGAAGATTTACCACACCAACAACTTCCCGGTCATAATCCTGAAAAGCATCTCCAAGTATCCTTACTGCATCTTCCGGTGAAGATATTTCTTCATCACTAAGGAGCGGTGCTTCCTTTACAAGACGCACCGCCACCTGATCAAGTCCAAATTTTTTACTCACTATCAGATGCCCCTTTCCGTAATGGGATTTTCAGGATAAATTCCTTCTCTTTTTGAGCCTCCAGACATTTCCGGATAAACTGGGCAAATGATTTTCTGGTTTCTTCTTTCATTTCTTTTCCCATCACTCGTTTTCCTCCATAACATTTGCAATACGTTCCATTTCCCGTACAAGGGATGGAAAATCATAACTGTTTCTGGCTTTTCCAATCTGGTCAATCAGAAACTCAGGTACATTGTTGATTGCTTCTGCTATCAATGCTTTTGCTCTTAAATCCAAAATGGTCAAAAGATCCTGCAGGCTGAATTCATCTTCAAATACGTACTGATATCTCATCAATTCGGCTTCAAGAGCATCTGGTTCCAATCGTTTTTCAAATTTTTCCCTTACATCATTTCCATAAAAACACCATTCCATCTTATACTCATCCTTTCCCAAAAGAATGAGCTGCCATACCGGCAGCCCATCCCCTGCTAAACTTTATTTTCTTACATCACCAGAGCAGTATCTCTTGTCTTACCCTGTGGTTTTCCCAGAATGTCGCCGGATTTGATCTCCTCTTTTGCCTTTTCGAGCTTTCCATGAAGCCCGTTTTTTCCTGCAGATTTTTCAATCACCGCCGCTTTTTCTCTTTCCATTCTTGCTTCCCGCTTTTCTGCATTTTCCATGACAGCAGTTTTACCATCACAAAACTGTACCTTATCCGAAAGGATATCTTCCTGAGAAACTTCTGTTGCATTGACTTCTTTTACCATAGCATTCAGGGTTTTTACATCAAAATCCCCATTGTCCGGTACGAGAAGGGTTTCATGCATGGAAGACGGAAGGACATAAAAATCACCCTTCATAAACTCTCCGACTTGTTTCCGGATATCTTCATGCAGGATCAGGGAAGCAGCATTCAGCTTTGATTCATTTGTCAGGCAAAACATAGGAAGCATAAACATATTTACATCCTGTTCCCCGTTCAGCAGATTCTCTGCCTTTCCTCCGAATACACCTGTTTCGATAAGCTCCTCCGTGGAATATAAAGCCGGTCCTCTATTTTTGTCCGCTGCCATAGCATCCTTATGGAGCGTATCTACATCCACGTTCCATGCCTCCAGAAGATTCTTTGTAACCGCAGTGGAAGCAATACCATCCTCATTTTCTGAGAGATTAGCAGTATAATATGCCGCAAAATCTCCATGCATGGTCACGACTTTGTCAGCCAGCCATTCCTGGTTCTTCTCCGGATCACAGATGCGTACCTGAAGCTTATTTTTTATATTGCCATAATCCATAATACGATTCACATCAACACTTAAATCCGTATCCATATTTTCGATCCAGATATCAGCCACGTCGCCCACACAGGAATCCAGGTTCTTCCCGTTGCAGTATTCCTGATAAAAGGAATCCAGATAGATCGTTGGTGTGATATTTGTTTCCTCTACAGGAATAACCACTCCTGTCAGCGTTAGCCCGTTCTTTTTGGTCACTTCCTGCAACTGCACCTGTGCATCTGCAAATTTCTCCGGCAAATAATCGGTCACATTATTTTTTACATATTCAAAAAAATCTTTTCTGTTCATCATACGCATTTACCCCCTTCTGATCATGTGCTGGTTCATTCTCTTTTTGTTGACAGCCTGCTCCGCTTTTTTCTGGTAAGCCATCATTCTCTTAAATGTTTTCTCCTGCATTTCTCTTCCTGTCTTCACATTATTCATTGCTCTCTTCATAATTTTTACCTGTCCTTTCATGATTTTTGCTATGATAAAAGGGAGCCCTAATGTAAGGCTCCCTGCTCATATAAGGTTGCTATTTTCTTTTTCTCTTTCTTCTGACGATCAGAAGTCCTGCAATTCCACTGATGGAAACTGCCATCAGTACCATCGGCAGCCAGAGATTGGTCTCATCCCCAGTCTTTGGATTACCGGCTGACGGAGTTCCTTCCGTATTCTCCGGAACTTCCGACATCTCATTTGTCAGGTCAAAAGTCACCTCTACAATCGGGGTACTGTCATCCACATAGGTGAACACCACCTCATGCTCGGTATTATCCAGTGCGTAACCGTCCAGTGTCTTGGTTTCCACCAAATAATATTTCTTTTCGCTGTCAAATTTGCCATCTTTGTACTCTGCGATCTCATACAGGCTGCTTTCTGCGTGTCCGGCAGCATCTGTCTTTAAGGTCTCAAGCGCCTTTCCTTCGTTGTCACGAAGCTCAAATTCCACACCCTTCAGCGGTTCTCCAGTTTCCTTATCCGTCTTATTCAGGATAACTTTACCCTTTGCGGTGTCATCCTTCATAGTAACAGTCTGGATCTCTCCGGTATCTTCCACTTCAAAGGTAACATCTGCTGTCAGGATAAATCCTTTCGGTGCCTGTTCCTCCCTAAGTGTGTATCTGCCAATCGGCAGCTTCTCCACATAATGCGGCTCCTCGGTGGAAGTCCAGCTTTCTACTACCTGGTCATTTTCATCCAGAATCGTCAGCTTCGCCCCCGGAACCTCATGGTCTCCGGTAATGTCCGTTTTGCTGATCTGCACCTTTGTCACATCATCCTTCATTTCATGCTTCTGGATATCCGCAGCATTCTCAATAGTAAATTCGATACTCTCTGCCGTTACATATCCATCCGCCGGTTTGGTTTCTGTCATCGTGTAAGTCTTACCGACTACCAGCTCTTTAATTACATGAGCTTCTTCCGTGGATACCCATGCATCCACAACATTGCCATCCTCATCGGTCACTTCCAGATGAGCACCGGGAAGTTCTTCCCCTGTAGTCAGGTCAGATTTTGTCAGTTCCACGGTTGTTGCCTCATTTTCAAACGTAAAATCATAGCTTACTTCTGCCTGATCAGCACCGGCATATTCAAATGTGAAATCCTGTTCCTCATTGTCGGTCACAAAACCATCCGGAGCATAAAGTTCTTTCACATAGTAGTTTCCGTCTACCGGAAGGTCTGCTGTAAAGGTAATCTGTCCATTCTCATCCGTTGTCTTCAGCTCGATCAGGGCATCTGCTTCCATCAGCACATCCCCGCTGGCATTTTTGATATCTTCTCTTGTAAACAATCCGAAGACACCGCCTGCCAGTACACGCTCTGTATCTTTTTCCTTTTTGAGGACGGTCACTTTGACTTTCTGGCGATTATTCTGCCATGCTTCATCATACGTTACCACCGGAGTATCCTGGTCACGGTAACTTAAATCCACATATCTCGGCTCCCCATCCAGCACATATCCATGGGCAGTTTCTGCCTCTTTCACATAGTATTTTCCAACCGGAAGGTCACTAAGCTGTGCAATACCATTTGTGTCTGTCGTGATCGTTCCTACCAGTTCATCTGCCTTGAAGTAATCTTCACTGACACCGTCTGCCGCCTTGATATCCTCCGCCGCATACACGTTAAAGGTAACTTCGGTAAGGCTGCCGGTGATATACTCAAACAGATGCTCCACAGTGCCTTTTGCGTTATCCAGCAGTGTCACTTTATCCAGGAATTCACCCTTTTTGTTGATGATCAAAAGCCCGGTCGGCACTTCATCCTTCATCTCCACTTTCTGAATATCCCCATTGTCTTCGATGGTAAATTCCACATCCGTTGCTTTCAGGTATCCATACGGTGCAAATTCTTCACGTAATGTATAAGTCTCACCGACTACCAGACGTTTGATCACATGCGGAGCATCTTTTACGGAAGTCCATTCATCCACAATATTACCGTCTTTATCCAGCACTTTCAGGCTGGCACCATCCAGTTCTGTTCCCGTGGTAATATCGGATTTTGTGATCTCTACTGTTGTCGGCTGGTTCTTTTTCACAGACTTTAATACAACGGTTTCCACATCCTGTCCCTGATAGGATGCATCAAAGTTCAGTACTTCATTGGAAGATACATAACCTGCCGGAGCTTTCAGCTCTTTTACATAGTAACTGCCAAGAGGAAGATCCAGGGTACAAGCTGCCTGCCCTTTTTCATCAGAAGTCATTTTCTGAAGCAGAGTGTCCGCCTCTACGATCACTTTTCCATCTGCGATAATATCCTCTTTGTTGTAGATACCAAACACAGCACCTTCTACAACTGCTCCATTTTCCGCATCCTGTTTTTCAACAGTAATGGCTACTTTCTGTCTTTCATCCCCAATGGTCACTTCCTGCTCTACTACAGGAGTCTCCTGCCCTTCATAGATAAAGACAACTTCTGCAGCTTCCGGATTTAATACAAATCCGTCCGGGGCTGTCTTTTCTACCACTTTGTATGCACCAAGCGGAAGATTTTCAGCAACTGCCTTTCCATCTTCCCCCGTTGTAATGGTAGTTACCAGTGTATCTTTCGCATAGACTACGATACGGTTTCCATCGTCATCTTTCTGGTAATCCGGAGAATAGATATCCTCTGCCGCATACACTTCAAAAACGGCATCTTTCAGGAAACGTTCCTCATAAATAAAGTCCTTTTTAAATCCGGTCGGCATCTCACCTTTTTTATAAACTGTCAGCTTGCCCTTTACCGGATGGTTCTCATAAGGCACTTCAATCACCAGATCGCCACTGACGGAATCTTCCTGATAAGCAGTATTGGAATCCACTGCAATCTCCACATAGTTCTTATTCAGGGTATATCCATCTGGAGCTGTTACTTCTTCGATTCTGTAATTTCCAATCTTCAAATTATTTGGAAGAATCAGATATCCATTCGCATCGGTAAAATAGGATTTGTGTACTTTTGTAGAAGGATAAGTAGTCACCTGTTCCACGTATTTCTGATGATCCAGGTCATATACTTTGAATTCTGTATTTGCCAGAAGCACGCTTCTCTTTGTTTCATCATCTTTTTTGATGATTTTCAGCTTTGCCTCAAATTCATTATCCAGAAGCACACGCCATACCTGCGGATCATTTGGATGATTTTCACTAATCGTTACGAGAAAATCATCCACCGGTTCATAATTGTGCTTTTCGGTTGTCTCCCTTACCACATAGGTTCCATACGGAAGCGGGATGCTGCAGGCATACCCTTTTTTATCAGTAAACATCTCTGTTTTTCCATCCGAAGTAAGCACGACTGGATTTGCGGAAGAGAAATCATAAGAGCCATCTGCCTTTACTTTCAGGTCACTTACCAGCCATGCGGAGAAACCGACACCTTCCAAAAGGTCTGCATCTGTTTTCCCGTTATTGGCGGCTTTGATAATCTGGAATGGCTGCTTGATCACATCCTCTTTGGAGATTGCTTTTCTTTCTACTGCCGGTACATTGGCACCTTCATAAGAACAGTCCACATCATGTTCTTCCTGATCTAACAAGTATCCTGCCGGCGGAGTCAGCTCTTTCAGATAATATTTGCCAAGATACAGATTGGAGACAGAAGCCTGTCCATTCTTATCTGTAGTCAGTGTCGTGATCTGTGTTCCCTTCTTATACAGGACACCTGTTTTTCCGTCCGGATGAACAATGTCCTCACGGGCAAATAATCCATAAACAGCACCTTCCAGTGTTGCATCACCCTGAGGTTCATTTCCTGTTTCAGAATCCTGCTTATACAAGGAAATCGTTGCTGTCACTCGTTTATCGGTAACATTCTGGTTCGTTGTTTTTCCGATTTTCAGAGTGACGTTATATGCTTTTGCATCAATCGTATAGCCTGTCGGAACTGAAATCTCCTTCAAATATACAACTTCCTGTGTCTTCTCCAGTGTTACCTTAGAAGCACCATTGGCATCCGTTGCCGGCATCTGTTTGATCAGTTTTGTACATGCAGCATCGCTGTAAATACCATAGACCGCACCTGCCAGAGTATTGGATGTCTCACTGTCTTTTTTCACGATGGAAACGTAACATTCCTTTGTCCAGGTTACTTTGAAATCCACATATTTTTCATTTCCGACACCTTCCCCAAATACCAGGGCAAGATCCTGTGTAGAGGAACCGGTTGTAATCTTGTAAGCAGAATACTCTTTGTCAATGCTTCCTCGCATCTTTGTGGAAAAGGAAGCACTCACATCCTCCGCCTGAGATAATGGAGCGGTAAGATAGAATTTTGTTCCACCACTAATCTCAACACTTGCTCCTGCAGAACTGGTTTTTCCGGTAGTCATGTTCACAAGTTTTACTCCCTGCGGAAGATTAAAAGTAATCGTCTGCAGCTCATCTGCTTTAAATGTGATCGTTTTTGTTCTCTGGATATTTCCTTCCACATAGGCTTTCACATCTGCATCTGAAAAACTCATATCTACATCCGGGATATCCGGCATATTGACGCAGTAATTATAAAGTTCCATTGCCAGGGAACGACCCGTTGCATTTGTTCCGGAATCCCAGTCACTGGATCCATTGGCATAAGCTGCCGCAAGGTGTGTGATAATGAATCTTTTTCCAGTAGAGAAATCCGGATGTTTTTCATCAAAGAATCCATTTTCATCACTGGCTTTTGTTCCGTAATAGCATACCTTCGCTAACGTCTTTCCATCCGATAATTTGGAGATGGAATAAGTTCCGTCATCCGGTCCATTCTTAGAAGGCTGCACACAATATGCAGTTGCTTTGATTCCACCCCAGGACACATAATAAGGTGCTGTAATGTAGGAACCTAATCCATAATCTGCATAATGATACCAGCTTCCTCTTGTAATGGAGACTGACTGGCTTCCTGTACTTGCAGCTGCTAAGAGCATCGGCATTTCAAAGGTAACGGTTTCCCCAATTTCCAGTTCCTCTAAAGCAATTCCCTGATTCACAGCCTCCTCCATTACTTCGGAAAGAGTTGTACCGGTTTCCGGATCCACCGTTTCCTGATCTTCGGTTGCTTCGATCTCCGCATCAAATTCTTCCGCAGTAATCTCTTCACCAATCACCTCTGATTCTGATTCAGACTCATGGATCATTTCATCGGTTTCTGTCTCCTGCTCTGTAACAGTTTCTGTCTCAAAAACTTCACTCTCTTCCACAGTAAAACTCTGCGAGTCTGCCTCCCCATCATCGGATGCATCCTCTGTTTCATCGGAACCTGTCTGTTCTCCTCCGCCTTCCGATGCCGTCTGCATTTCTGTTTCCGCCTCTTTCACGATAAGATTCCGGCTGATCTGATACTTCGAATGTGCCTCATTGACCGGCTCTACATAGTAAACAGCTTTATAACTGTCTGCATGGTCTGTAGAGAAATCCTGTCCCTCATCATTCTTCGCTTCTTCAAAAGTGACTTTCACCTTTTTGTCATCTTCGATCTTAAGCCCGGTAAAATCACAGGTCACATCAAAGGATGTTCCCACTGTCATTTCATAATCCTCGGCTTTTACCACCTCATCCTCATCAAGCAGATCCTTCACTTCTTCATAAAGGGGCGGTTTTTCTTCCATTTTCGGCTCTGCCGCATAAGCTGTCATAGGCGATAACACCGTAGATAACAGCGTGAGCCCTGCCAGAAATCCGGATACCAGTTTCCTCAAATTTCCTGTTTTTCTCATAGATTGTGTCCTCTCTTTCATTTTTTATTGTAAAAATAAACAGACAGCACATGGCTGCCTGCTTCTACCTTATCTCTGTGGAAAATGCAGGTTAAACTGCGCTTTTCCATCACTATCTGTTACCAGTTCGATGGTTGCTTCATAGCTTTTCCCGGTTCTTTGGGATACCAGGTCTTTATAATGTACCTTCCCTTTGGTCAGGAATTTCTTCGCTGTAGCTTTATCCATCTTTTTCCCCTGACTTTTCAGGAAATGGTCATCCTTCCACAAAGAGAAGGAACATTCCTGTCCGGTACAGTAATAACTCTTTTTCCCTTCCCGGACATCACTGCCACAGACCGGACACTTCCCGATCACTTCGCCTTTGGCAGTTCCCGGAAAACGGCTGCTCTCTTCTTCGGAAATCGAATGATAACGGGAGATTATTTCTCCCAGCATATCCGTAATACCATTTAAGAAATGCTCCGCAGTTTCTGTCCCCTGTGCGATATGGTTTAATTCCATCTCCCACTCTGCAGTCATTTTTGGAGATTTAATCTCATCCGGCAAAACAGTAACCAGTACATTCCCGGCATCCGTTGGCACCAGATTTTTCTTCTCCCTCTTAACAAAACCGGACTGGATCAGTTTTTCAATGATCCCGGCTCTTGTGGCAGGAGTGCCAAGCCCTTTCTTTTCTGTCTCCTCCGTCAGTTCTTCATTTCCTGCCCGCTCCATTGCGGCAAGCAGGGTATCTTCTGTGTACTGGCGGGGCGGCTGGGTAAAGTTTTCGGAAACAAAAGTGCTGCAGGGACCGATATTTCTTCCAAGATAAAGGTTAAATTCTGCTTCCTTTTCCGTTTCCTTGATCCCAAGAAACTGTTTCAGTTTCTTCTCAATCGCCTGAAAACCTTCCTGCTTCGTCTTCCTTGCAGAAAAAGTAAAGGTATGGAAGTTGCAGGTGACCTGGCACTTATGGGTCTCATAAATATAAGAATCCGCTGTCGCCGTCAGCACCCTAGCACTGATCAGATAAAGGATGTTCCGATTCCTTTCTTTCAGTTTCTGAAGGTCTGTTTTTGCCACCTCAGAAGTCGGAATAATTGCGTGATGGTCTGATACCTTTTTGGAATTCAGAACCTTTGAAACATCCGGTTCATAAACGATCTCTTCTGCAAATGGAACCTTTGACAGCAGCATCTGCACCAGTTTTTCTGTACTTTCTCCCATCTCATCCGTTAAGAACTGGCTGTCCGTTCTTGGGTACGTCACCAGCTTCTTTTCATACATCTCCTGCACAGAGTCCAGTGTCTCCTGTGCTGTGTAACCAAAGATACGGTTGGCATCCCTCTGGAGGGAAGTCAGGTCATACAGTTTCGGTGCCCGGACAGTCTTCGTCTGCACATCTTCTTTTTCTACCTGGCACATCCGTTCGCTGCAGTCAGCAGCTACCTGATCTGCATCCTCTTTTTTCTGAAAATGCTCTGATACTGCATCAAAATCCCCGAATTTTAAATGGGCTACATAGTATTTTTCTTTGACAAACCCTTTCACTTTCTGGTTCCTGTCCACGATCATGGCAAGGGTTGGCGTCTGCACCCTGCCCACTTTCAGGTTCTGGTTGTAAAGGACCGAAAAAAGACGGCTCGCATTGATTCCTACCAGCCAGTCTGCTTTTGCCCTGCATAAAGCTGACTGATAAAGGTCTTCATAACACGAACCGT
This sequence comes from Blautia sp. HCP28S3_G10, assembly GCF_052065235.1. NCBI lineage: Bacteria > Bacillati > Bacillota > Clostridia > Lachnospirales > Lachnospiraceae > Blautia > Blautia sp. HCP28S3_G10. The sequence goes on from NZ_JBQHUL010000041.1 coordinate 23,569, forward strand.
CCTGTAACGATGCAAACCCTTCTTTAATTGCGCTTTCTTCCATGGAGGAGATCCAGAGACGTTTTATCGGCTTTTTGCATCCCGCCTGCTCATAGACCAAGCGGAAGATCAGCTCTCCTTCCCTTCCGGCATCAGTCGCACAGATGACCGCCTCCACTTCTTTGCTGTTCATCAGTTTCTTTAAGATCTGGAACTGTTTCTTCGTGCCATCCAGCACTTTCCTTTTCCATTCTTCCGGTACAATGGGAAGGTCTTCATATCTCCACTTCTTGTAGCGTTCGTCATATTCCGATGCGTCACAAAGCGCCACCAGATGACCGACACACCACGATACCAGATAGCCATTCCCTTCCACATATCCGTCTTTTCGTTCCCTGGCTCCGATTACCTTCGCCAGTGCCATCGCTACCGACGGCTTTTCTGCAATCACTAAATTCATCTCACTCACCCTTTCTGCTTTCCATTTCAATATCTGATTCCACTTCATTTCCCCATACATCCCATCCGGGAGTCTTCTGTCTGGCAAACAGCTCAATCCGGGGAACGTCTCCCATAAGCTGCACGATCCGCTCCCTTGCTTCCTGCGGCTTTTTACTGTGTTCCTCGATATGGGATAAGATCACCTGATGGACACTGGCAGACTGCCGTTTCGGTGAACCTTTGGTTGCCAGGATACAAAACTCGGCATTGCTCCTTGTCCAGTATCCCATCCCCCAGAACAGGCTGTCTGCTTTCTTATTCTGTTTGATCCATACAAAGGCAACCGTTTTATACTGGAATCCCCATGCCTGCAGGACGGAAAGCCCTTCCAGCAGGCACGGAACCGTTACCCAAAGGAATAACGCACAGTCTTTTGCTGCCAGTTCTGCCACCGGCAAAGCACGGATCTCCTCAATCCCCATTGTGGGATAATGGCTTTCTGCACTCCGCCCCAGTCCTTTTTGGGAATACACCCGGTACTGCCACGGCGGATCTGCATAAATTACCGGATACTTTTCATCTGCATCCAACCACCCCATTATCATTCCTCCTCATCTTCTAAGACATCCTCAGAATAACTTTCATCCGGAAGCATTTCTGCTTCGGCATCATCCAGTTCTGTCGGTTCTTCATTATCCTCGGTCTCATCTTCCTCATATTCATCCTCATCATCGTATTCATGCTTCGGTTTATAAACCTTAAAATAATAACCGGCACCTAAAGCACCTACCGCTATCAGGCCGATCAGAAGATAGGAACCTACTGGGGATTTATCCTCCGGCATCTGTACTTCCTCTGTCTCCGGTTCTTCTGCTTCCGGCTCTTCTGTCGGCTCTGGCTCCTCGGTCTCCGGTTCCGCATATACCGTATCCACTTCCGGAAGAGTCACCGTATCAGAAAGGGTAAAGTTCATCAGGTCTTTTTCACTGACTTCCGTCAGGAAATACACGTTGTCCTGTGCTTTGGAATTATCAATGACCAGATAAAAAATCTTCCCACTTTTAGTAGTGATCGTATAAAACTCTTTCGTCCCCTCCGTTGCTGTCTGGGTAATGCTCTGGGCATCTTCCCCGGAAGCTGCCAGCTCTTCTTCAATCCCGGTCACCGTCCGGTCTGTTACTGTACCGGTCGCTTCTGTCGGCTCGGAAGCTTGTGCATCCTGCGGAAGCGGGGATGTGGCTGCTTCTTCTGTTGAGGAAGTAGCACCGGTAGTTGTCATATCACTGCTCGCTGCATTCTGCTGTTGTGCCTGCCGTACTGCCCATTCATAATAGGGGTTCTGGAGCGTGTACTTATCAGAAGTATTCCCGGCACCATCGGTCACTGTGATCTCGATCTTCTTTGTCGTAAAATCTTTCTGGGTCAGCTGGATCTTCAGTTTCCCATCCGTCAAATCGGTATAAGTGGTTCCGTTGACGGTTATCGCTGAAATCCCGGATACCGAATCATTCCCCTGAATTGTCAGCACCCCATCAGTCAGGGAAGCAGACAAAGTCGGCTTTTCCGTGTCATAACAACGGATGGAACGGTTCTGTTCATACACCGTCCCTTCTGTATCCGTCACCCGTACATAAACCGTCTGGTTGCCATTGATGGTAATGCTTTTTGACTGTGTTACGTCCTGCCAGCTTCCATCTTTTCCTGCCTTGGCTTCAATCTTTGCTACCTGAAAGCCTTCCCCCATCTGGCTGGCATCTACGGCAATGGAAACAGAAGTCTCTCCCTGTTTCCATCCATCTGGCTTTTCAATGGCGATTGCCGGATTACCGCTCTCTGCCGCATAAATGCTCTGGGCAGATAAAAACGGGGTTGCCATGCATAAAAAAGTGGTAAGTGCAAACACTCCTTTTTTCATGTTACTGCCCCATTTCCTGTGCTTCCCCGAAGCCCTCTGTTCTTTCATTTTCTCTAAATTCATCATCAGTTCCTGTTTCCTCCTTCTGAAATCCTGCCAGCGTGGGCAGTTCCGTTTTCATTCTTTCCCGGAATTCATGAAGTTCCGGTATTGTCATATCCATACCACGGATGATACGCACGATCTCCAGGTTTTCCGCTTCCGTCTTTGCCACTTCCGCAGCCTTAAACCGCTTCAGGTCTGCTTCATACCGTGCCCTGGATGCTTCCATTTTTTCTTTTGCCTTTTCATAATCGGCAACTGCTTTTTCAAGGCTTTTCATACTTCTCCTTTCCGGGCGGCTTAAAACCGCCCTGTTTTTCTACCATCTACCAAATCCATAGAAATGGCTCTGCCAGTAGGAAGAGTAAATGGATGTGTACTGCACCGGATGCCCACAATGAATCATCTGCCCGCCGCCAACATAAATACCAACGTGCGTAACCGGCACACCTGCATCATAAGTTCCGGTAAAGAAGATCAGGTCTCCCGGCTGGACATCGGACTCTGACACTGGTGTACAGATATCATAAAGTCCCTGGGCAGTCAGCCTTCCGGTATTCCTTGCCCCGGAATGGGTCAGGCAGTAACTTACAAAACCGGAACAGTCAAATCCGCTTGGGGAATAACCGCCCCATACATAAGGCGTTCCCAGGTGTCTGGCTGCTTCCTGTAAAAGCCTCTGCGCTGCTTCACTGGTATACTCATTTCCACCAAAAATAGTTCCTTCCCCTGTCTCCAGATAGAAGATCGGGTTCATCCGTTCCCCATTTTTCAGAAGTTCGATATGGAGATGACTTCCGGTGGAATTTCCGGTATTTCCTGCAAGACCGATCTGGTCGCCTTTCGTGATCGCTGCACCGGCAGATACGCTCCGGCTCTTTAAGTGTGCATATCGAAGCTCATAGCCTTTACTGTCTTTGATCACCACATAATTGCCATAGCTGTCGTTGTAAGCAGAGGTCGTTACCGTTCCGCTAAGCCCTGCCAGTACTTCGGTTCCTTCCGGCACTCCGATATCCACTCCGTTATGAAGCTGGTTTTCCCCGGAGATTGGATGGATCCGATATCCGTAATAGCTGCTCACGTTGTAATACCAGTTAAAATCAAATGGTGTTCCGAACATCTGCAGGTTGCCTTTTGTTTCATTGTAGGCAGCAAACAGTTCCCTCTGGAAAATTCCAAGACGGTCCTGGCAGATCCCCGTCAGGCTGCTGGAATTTAATGTCACATTCAATACATCCACATCCCTGGTTCGTGTCACTTCCACCTCCCGGCTTCCGTTATCATCTGCAAGGAAACACTCCCAGGTCTGATGCCCGTGTGCAGAAGCTGCCGAATGGCTGTCATAATATACATCAAACTGGACGCCGTAACGGGCAAATGCCCCGGTATCTTCTACCGTATATTCCACGCCATTCATGACTACTTTTGTACCCATCGGGACAAAAGGATTGGAGGCATCCACTGCAAGTGTGTGGTTTGCTGTTGGATATACCCCGGATGCGGTCGGTCCGCCTGACCAGATGCCACAGCAGATCGGGCAGTTACAGTAGCCGCTTGTCACAACATTTCCAAGGGATTCCCCTACCCTTACGGTCGCTGTCTCTGTCACCGTTTCATTGACTGCCTCTGTCTCCAGCTGATACTGGAGGGCAAACAGCCGATCCAGTTCCGGTTTCACCTGTTCAAAGGTAAATTCCTCATATTTTGCGGACAGATAACTGATCAAAACAAAAGGGTCATGCTCTATCGGTCCGATATTGTACCGATATTCGTCATGCCCCGGCTCTTCCGATTCCATCTGGTTGATCCTTTCCTGCAGGTTTGCTTCCAACTGCGTGTAATAAAGCTCTGCCTGTCGGATTGCCTCATCCGATGAGATATAACTGGTTCCTGTGTAATTGATCACACTCTGCATAAATGCCGATGAACAGGAAGTCACGCTGGTCATGATCAGAAACATCATGCCTATAAGGGCAGCGATGCTGATATAGACCTTTCGGTGTTCTTTGAAAAAGTTGGTCACCTTGCCGCCGATCTTCTTGATATAATCAATCGTTCCAACCGTTGCAGTTCCCATTGCCTGCTCACTCTGCTTTGCTTTAACATATTCCTTTTTGATCCGCTGTTTCTGGATCAGTTTCTTTAAATGGGAGCGTTCTGTCGCAGCCTGCACTGCTTTCTTTTCATGATAAGCACTTGACCGGGCCCTTTTCTGGTTCCTCCTGCGGACGCTCCTCTGGCTTAAATGGTAAATCCCTTCGGAACCTTCCGTTAAACTGTTTGCTCCTTCCACAGCCGCATTACCATCATCCTCTTTTCGCACCTGACGATGGACAGATACCGCCACGGCGGTGCCAGCCTTTTTCACAAGGGAAACATCTTTCTCGCCCTCAAATTTCAGCCGGCTTTTCTTTCCTGCTTCGTCTGCATGTTCCTGATAAACCTTTTCCTTCATGGAATGCTTTTTCGGTGCATTTTTCTTTTCTGCTTCCTCAAAAGCCATCTTCTGGTTCCGCTTTTTCTGGGCATCATGCCGGAAATTCACACCATCAGCATCCATCCCATTCAGCTTTTCCGAGGTTTTTCCATCCTTTACAGCCTCTGCTGTCTCCTCATAAGCAAACTTTAATCTCTGTTTCTGCCCCGGCTTTTTACTTCCTCCGGTCTGCGCTTTTCTCGCATCCCCACGGGTCTGGGCAAGGTCAATATGCTTTTCTTTCAGTTTCCCAGTACCAGTTTTCTGTTCTTCCATGGACAGCTTAGATGTGGCACTGCCCTCTGCCTGTTCCCGTATCAGTTTCCGTGATTTTGTCTTATCCACTGCCTGTGCCGTCGCCGGTGCATCTCTGGAATTCTTAGAAAAGTCCTGCACTTTTCCAGAATCCTTATTTTTCATCTGTACATCCGTAGTGCGGCTGCTGACACGAACAGTGGATTTATTTGCCAAGTTTTCTTCTACCACTCCATCCTTAGTCATCTTCTGGACTGTTTTTTCCCTGGCGTTCATTCTCTGTTCTGCCATCTATCCTGCCTCCTTTACTGCTCTGAATGTTTCCCACACTGTAAAGCACAAGTTAAGAAGACGCCCATCACAGCGCCTCCTAAAAATGTGAGAAAATAAGATAATACCCTTAACATGATCTTCCCTCCTTCGTATAATATCTTTTAGATACATAAATGTACCTTGAAAACTCAATAAATATTTGTTCAATAGGCTTAGTAAAGCCCATGATATAATTGTCCCAGTGTCAATCAGGTAATA
>NZ_JBQHUL010000042.1:0-28715 GCF_052065235.1 Blautia sp. HCP28S3_G10
CACGGCATAAAGTAATCCGATGAAAAATCCATCAGAATAATTTATGCTGTGCCCCTTTTTAATTTGATTGAATGTGGCATGGTATAGGACCAGATAAAATGCCGGATAACATTCAGAGAACACAACTACACCTGCAGCAACAGAACCTGTAAAAGCAGAAAAAGCTTCCGCATCCCAGATCAAGATCAGCTGGACAAAAGATGTTGCAGCAAAAACAGGTTATCGTGTTTATGTTAAAGCTGGACATGCAAAGAAATGGACAAAAGTTGCAGAAGTAAAATCAACTAAGACATCCTTTACATTAAAGAAGCTGAACGGTAAGGCACTCAAAGCAGGTACAGATTATCAGTTCAGAATTACTTCTCTTGTAAATAACAAAAAAGCAGAAGGCAAACAGCTTATTCTGAAAGCTTCCACAGCACCTGGTAAGACAGGACTTACAGCTAAGAAAGTCAAAAAAGCAACAGCTCAGATCAAATGGAAAAAAGTAAAAGGAGCTTCCGGTTACGAAATCCAGATGAAGACTTCCAAGAAAGGTTCTTATAAGACTGTAAAAATTACAGGAAAGAAAGCATCTTCCTTTAAACAGAAAGGCCTTGGAAAGACAAAGAGAGCATATTATCGTGTAAGAGCATTCAAAGTAGTAAACGGTAAAAAAGTAAACGGCGCATGGTCAACAAAGAGTGTAAAACTCAGATAAAAGTAAACGCTGATTACTGGTAACAGAAGTAATAATTAACATGCAAACAGGATCATCACAGATTTCACTGAGGTGGTCCTGTTTGTGAAGAAAGAGGAAAAATGAAGAAAAAGAAATTAATCTGGTCAAAACGTACACTAAGTTGGCTCCTTGCAGTCACATTGGCCGGAATCAGTCTGACGCTTCCTGTGCAGGCGTCCGATTTTACAGATGAGACAGCTGTAGAGGCGGCGGCAGACAATGAAACAGAAGTTTCAGAAGATACCGGGGAAGAAACAGAAAGTTCGGAAGAGAGTATTCTGGAAGAGGATATTCCGGAAGAAAATATTGCTGAAGAAGAAACTGAGATTACAGAAGAGGAAGACTCAGATTCTGATGAAGAAAGTGAGACAGACTTTGATGCCGGAGATTCGGAGGAAGAGTTTTCAGCAGAGGAAGAAAACGCAGGAAATGACTTCAGCGATACAGATAACCAGGCACTTGCCCGTGAAGGTGCGGAACTGGCAGTAAAGCATCAGAAACAGAAATATGCGTCAGGTTTTACTTACAAAGATATATGGGGAATTTATACACTTCTCCGTCATGGTGAAACAGTTCCACAGAAGCAGAAAGATGCGTTTTATGATGAAGTGGCTGCCCAGGTAAAAACATGGGACAGAGATACAAAACCTACATACCTGGCGGGGGCAGCCCTCGGTATAACAATTATCGGGAAGGATATCACTGATGTAGAGGGCGTAAATCTTGCGGAACTGATGTACAATGCATCGGGGCTTACAGATGGTTCTAATGAACTGACCTGGGTTCTTCTTGCACTGGATGCAGCGAATGTCACGATTCCTGACAATGCGAAATGGAACAGAGAGAAGATGGTAAACGCACTCATTGACCGGTTCCAGAATCCGTCAAATGGAGGAATCGGGCTTTTTGATAACAGAAGCGCAGATGTTGATCTTACAGGAATGGCACTTCAGGCACTTGCAAGGTACCGTTACAGTAGTGAAAAAGTCAGCACAGCAGTAGACAGGGCACTTACATATTTAAGAAATCAGATGACAGATGACTGTGGATATAGAAATTCATATTCAAAAGATGGAAATCCAAATCCAAATTCAACAGCAGAAGTACTTCTGGCAGTTGTATCTCTTGGAATAGATCCGACATCAGAAGAGTCCGGCTTCGGATCTGAAAAAAAGAATATGATCACTCATCTTATGAAATATGCTGTCACAACAACAGGCGGGGAAGGATTTGCATACACCACAAGCACAGGCAAAAAGGTAAATGACATGGCAACGTATCAGGTACTTGAGGCACTGGATGCATATCTTATGTTTGTTAATGAAGACAGAGGATACTGGGATCTGGGAGGAACCAGCCATGTTGCTCACAAATGGACGGGGGAGATTGTTGTAAAACAGCCGACCTGCACAGAAAAAGGAAGCAAAGTTTCAGTCTGTTCCATATGTGGACAGAAGAGAACAGTGTCAATTCCTGCAACAGGCCATAAGTGGAGCCAGTGGCAGATTGTTTCTAAGGCAACTGTATTACAGAAAGAAATCCAAAGACGCAGCTGCTCAGTTTGCAAAAAGACAGAAACCAGAGAAGTCGGAAACAAAGTAACACCGACTGCAAAAATATCAGCTTCATCATTGCCACTTAAAGTGAAACAGACAATTCGCAATTTCAGAGTTACAGGAATGGTAAAAGGTGATTCTGTACAGTCCTGGAAATCCAGTAATACAAAGATTGTAAAAGTAACCGGAAAGGAAGACGGAACCTGCAGAATTACAGCACAGAAGCGAACAGGTAAGGCAAAGATCACAATAACGCTGAAGAGTGGTCTGCAAAAGGTCCTTACAGTTAAAGTCCAGAAAAGTGCGGTAAAGATTAAAAAGATCAACGGATTTAAGGATGGAAAAAAATCCATCATACTGAAAAAGGGACAGAAATATACTTTGACTCCTCTTTGCACACCAATTTCCTGTGTACAGAAAGCAAATTACACAAGCTCCAATAAAAAAGTCGCAAAAGTAGATTCCAAAGGCCGTATCAAAGCACGGAAGCCTGGAAAGACAATTATTACTATTAAAATAGGAAATAAAAAGGCAAAATTCAAAGTTACAGTAAAAAAATGAGGTCTTATGAAATGAAAAAAAGAAAAAAATGTCTGCTGTCAGTGATTCTGACAGCGGCAGTTCTGTCAGGATGCAGTTCAGGAACTGTAAAACTGGAAGACGCATTGAAGAAAACCGTATCATATGAGCAGGAAACAGTTACTTCTCCGACATCGGATACACATGGAGGTGAGTGGGTAGTTATCCCACTGGCACGGTCTTCTCAGAAAGTTGACAGGGAGTATTTTAAAAAATATAAAGAGAATCTTGAAAAAAAGCTGGAGGAGCAGAATGGAATTCTTAGCGACTATAAATATACAGAATATTCCCGTGCGGTACTTGCAGTAAAGGCAATAGGAAATGATCCCGCAGATATTGGCGGCTATGATATTCAGAAGCCTCTGGAGGATTTTGAAACAGTTACTTCACAGGGGCTGAATGGAGCAATTTTTGCACTGCTTGCACTTAATGCAGACAGAAGTGATATCAGTGGCGAACTTGAACAGAAATATCTGAATTATATTCTTCAGCAGGAAAAAGCAGATGGAGGATTTTCACTTGATAATAATGCAGAAAAGGGAGATGCAGATATCACGGCAATGACACTTCAGAGCCTGGAACCATATCAGAAAGATAAAGATGTGAAAAAGGTTACTGACAGAGCAGTGGACTTTCTGGCAGATGCGCAGGATGCGGATGGAGGATATAAGGCTTATGGAGAGTACAGTTCTGAGTCTGTATCGCAGGTGATCATAGCCTTAAGCACTCTGGGGATCGACTGTAACAGTGATTCACGTTTTGTAAAAAATAAAAAAGGTCTGTATGACATTCTGATGGAGTATTACCAGAAGGACGGAAGCTTTTCGCATACACTGGACGGGAAGTCAGATCCTATGGCTACAGACCAGGCATTCTGTGCACTTGTGTCGTATGAAAGATTCAAAGATGGAAAAAACAGCCTGTATAATATGACTGATGAATGAGTTACTGTTCACTCCGTTCACAGTAACATGAATGATCCACAATGCTGCAGGAACGATAAAATAAATTGAAAATAACAGAAAAAGTGCTATAATTGATTTAATAGAGAAAAACAATTACCGGTTTTGAGTTCCCGGAGTAATATCTGGGCTGAGAGGGAATCAGGTGAGAATCCTGAACAGTCGTGCTACTGTATTTGCGTAGGTGTTTCATTACCATTGTACGAAGACGGTATGAGAAGGGAAACACTGTGATTGCATAAGCCAGGAGACCTGCTTAAAATTGTAGCCATTTGTTACACGATATAATAAATGGATCGGGACGTTGTTTTACATAGACAGTCCTTATTCAGACAGGGTGTAGCAGGTAATGGTTGAAGGATAAGCAAGGCGTGATGTTCTGAAGAGGATGTCGCATCTTTTTATTATTAAGAAATATTTTCATCATGCAAGCCGGGCATACTACAGGAGAGGAAAAATGGGAATCAAAGGCATTTATACCAGAGAAGATGCAAGAAAAAATAAAGAAAAAAAACTTGTGATTGGGGAGAATTATCATTGTATTGCAGAGGGAGCTTTCCAGAATAATATCAAGGTAAGAGCATTGTATCTGGACAGAAATGTCCGCGAGATCAGACGAAAAGCTTTTCTGAACTGCACAGCTATCAAAAAAATTGAAATGCCTGGAGTACGGGTTATTGGACAGGAAGCTTTTGGGGGGTGTGTGAACCTAACAGGGGCAACTCTTCCAGATACAGTAGAAACAATGGGAAATTCAGCCTTTTCCGGATGCAAACGGCTGACGTCTGTTCAAATAGAAAAAATGAGTCAGGATATGGTGATAAGACGGGACACTTTCCGTGACTGTGTCAGCCTGAAAGATATTCAGCTGCCTCAGAAAATAAAAACAATAGAAGATTTTGCGTTTTATAAATGCCAGAACCTGTCAGAGTTTTTCTTTTCGAAATGTATTCGGGAAATAGGAAATTCAGCATTTTATGGATGTGGTTTTACTGAACTGGAATTGACTGATGGACTGGAAAAAATTGGAGACAGTGCATTTTTGAAATGTCGAAATCTGGAATATGTCAGAATTCCTGAAAGTGTGAAGATTATAGGAAAATGGGCTTTCCATGGCTGCAATCGGCTGAAAGTTATTGAAATTGCCCACGAACCGGAAAATATAGGAGACTGGATTATTAATCGCAGTGTTACGGTGCGTTGCCATAAGAGCGGAAAAGTAGATAAGTATTGTAAAAAATTTCAGTTTAAAACAGAATATCTCAGTGAGAAATGAAAAATTGGTAAAATGTTAAGCTAGTAAAAAAACAGGAAGACATACTATGAGGATGGTTATTAATTTGTCGAAAAATGTCGAAAATTAAAGAAAATAAGAGATGAAAAAAGATTGAAAAAGAAAACCAGAGGTGTTACTATAAAATCAAAGCATATTTCTAACAGTTCAAGGCGATTTAGCCATCTCTTTTCTAAATTCATTTCAGAAATTCGTGCTTTTAAATTCCAATAAAAAATAAAAGCAGGGGTTCTGAATAATAAAATAAAGCACAAAATGTTCTTTGACTCCTGCAAAACAGGAGGTATGCCTATGGCAAAAAGAAAAAACAAAAAGCAGGCAATAATGAAGAAAACACAAGATACCGGTCAGTACCTGACAGCGAACAGAAATTACAAAGATACCGTGTTCAGATTACTGTTTTCTAACAGGAGAAACCTGCTGTCACTTTATAACGCAATTAATGGAACAGGGTATACTGATCCGGAAGAACTGGAGATTGCGACACTTGAAAATGCTATTTATATGGGAATGAAGAATGACCTGGCATTTATCATTAATACCAACTTGTTTCTTTATGAACATCAGTCAACATATAACCCGAATATGCCGCTACGAGATCTTTTCTACATATCCAGTGAGTATCAGAAACTGGTGAATAATAAATCACTTTATTCATCGAAACTGCAGAAGATTCCTGCACCAAGTTTTGTGGTATTTTATAATGGAAAGGAAAAAGAAGAGGATACCTGGGTGAGTTATCTGTCAGATGCATATGAAAACCAGGCAGGGGAGCCAAATCTGGAATTGAAAGTGATAACGCTGAATATCAATGAGGGACATAATAAAGAATTGATGGAACAGTGCCGGACACTAAAGGAATATGCACAATATGTAGAAAAAGTAAGGAAATATGCAAAAGATAAAGAACTGGATACAGCAGTAGAAGAGGCAGTAGATGAATGTATTCAGGAAGGAATTCTCGCAGAATTTCTGAGAAAACATAAGTCGGAGGTTAAAGCGATGAGTATATTTGAATATAACAAAGAAGAAGAGGAAAAGAAATTGCGGAAAGCTGAATATGAATATGGATATGAAGGTGGATTTGAGGCTGGACAAAGAGATGGATATAATGCCGGACAAAAAACCGGGTATGAAGCCGGACAAAAAACCGGGTATGAAGCCGGACAAAAATCGGGAATAAATGAGGTAATTGTTCGTATGATAAGAAGTAAAAAATACACAATCGATGATATTGCAGAAGTTTCTGGTGTGAGTGTAAAAGAAATCAGAAAAATTGCTGAGTCAATAGAATAAAAGCCTTTTTATTGCTGTGAAAATCGACAAAGGAATTGTAAATTATCTTATACAGTGGTATAATTAAATCCAATTAAAAAAGAAAAACAATTACCGGCTTTAAGTTCTTGTATTTTTTAGATTAAAAGGGAATCAGGTGGAAGTCCTGAACAGTCGTGCTACTGTATTTGTATATTACATAAGTCAGAAGACCTGCTTAAAGTTGCGGCTATTTATTACACGTTATGGTAAATAGATTGGGACATTGTTTTAAAATATTTTCATATATTATGGAAATATAAGCTATTGCGAATATAAGAAGCAGTAGTAGCGAAAGTCCCAGTTCAGGTATGCTGTATCCGGTAAATATAACATGGATAAACCAAGGCGTAATGTTCTGAATAAGGACATTACGTCTTTTTTGTTTATAAAAAAATCAAAAGGAGGAGCAAGAGTTGAAGAAAAAAGAATTATTCAACAGACTGACGGCGGTTTCTATGGCTGCAATGATGACCGTGACTATGCTGCCGGCAAATGCCTTTGCATCAGAAATCGATTTTGCTGATGACGGGCAGGAAGTAACAGCAGAGGTGGAAGCAGAGGATGATTCCAGCCAGGAGGCAGATGCTGCTGATATCGACGAAACAGAAGTGGCAGATGAAGCCACAGATGAGATCTCAATTGCAGAAGACAATGAGGAAGTATCAGCAGATGAAGGCTATGAGGATTTCAGCGATGAGATGGAGGCAGCTGGGGCTGAGACAGATGATGCAGCAGATGATACTACATTATCGGATGAGCAGAAAGCATTAAATGCTGCATATATTAAAAATAAAGATGCAAAATATTTTAATAATCCGGCTGCAACCAAAAGTGAGGATGGCCTTACATATACAGTTGCTTTGAAGAATCCTACAAATAACAGCAGTGTAAATGCAGTGGCATTTAATAATACTCCGATATCAGGTTATACATTTGGTGTGTATACGGATACAGAATATAGTAGCTGGATTAAACTGGTTGGAACATCAAGAGTAAGGATTTTAGAACGTCCTGCATATGCTGATGGTGCCAAAACTGTCAAGATATTGCTAGCACTTTATAAAACATCAGGTGATAAACCAGCAGCTGGAAGCGATATAGCAACTGCAAAGAAAACAGCTGCCGGATATCTCGAATTCAATCTTGTAATCCAGCCGAATGACCCTGCCTATACCATGGCATTCAAGGTTCAGAACAGCAAGACAAAAGAAGAGATTACAGATGCTGCAATAACATTTGAAAAAGGCTATTCAACTGTTTCCCCAACAGACAATGTATATAAAGTAGAAAATGGTTCTTCATATACTGTTACTGTAAAGAAAACAGGATATAATGATTATAAAGAAGAATTTACATTTACCGGTGATCCTAAAAACATCAACAGCACAAAGGTTATCAACATGAAACCAGTTGTTGAAAGAACGGTATCCTTCAAAATTGTTGACGAGAATACAGGTGAAGAGATTCCAGGTGCTGCTGAAAAGCTGCAGGTAAAAGAAGGCTACTCTACTACACTAAAAGCTGAGAATGACGGTACATACAAACTGACAGAAGATAAAAAATATAATTATTCTGTATCAGAAATTAAAAATTATAAGAATGTTTCCAGCACAGATTTCACTGTTACAGAAAATGACTCAGGCATGATAACTATCCCGATGGAAGTGGATATCTCTGAATACAAAGTAACTATTCAGCCGAAAGACGGAAATACAGAGATTACTTCTGCTGCAATAGAAGTTAACAGTGTTGAGATTGACTGGGATGATGAAGAAACAAGGAAGAAAGTGGATGCTCAGGCAGATGGCACTTATCTTCTCAGAAAAGGCACTAAGTACGAATACGAAATCAAAGCAGACGGATATAAGGCCGCTAAAGGAAGTTTTACACCTTCTGGCAACGATGAAAACATTACACTGCCTGTTCGCATGATAAAAGATGCGGAAGTATCTGAAGCAGACCAGCAGAAAGTAGATGCTGTTAAAAATAAATTTGACAGTGAACTTGGTGCCCTTTCTGTTCGATACAGTGAAAACCAGAATATCATTGAAGTTATTAAAAAGAAAATTGCATCATATACAGATATTGATACAACTGGTATAGAAACATATCTGCTGACATCAGAAAACATCAATGTGATAGGACTGGATGGAACTGTTCATTACAGAGCAAGAAAAATGGAAACTGGTTATGGTGTCAACAGTCAGTCTCTGGATGTTACTTTCCAGTTTGAATTGAATGGCGCAGTTGCAACTGCGACCCGGAGAATCATTGTAGGTTGGGACTGCAAGTATTTCAATAATCAGATGCAGGCAGAGTCAGAAAAACTGTCCTGGAATATGATCAAAGGTTCCAATGAAGATGCAGCAGCGGTAACAACCGACCTCAGCCTTCCACAGTGTATGAGTACCAGTGCAAAAACAGCATGGTCCGAGATTACATGGGAATCTTCCGATCCGGAAGTAATTACTTTTGAAGATACCGGTTATGGAATGATTTCTCCGAAAAAAGGTGTGATCCATCCTCGTCCGGCCGATACAGAAGTAACACTGACAGCTACATTCAAAGCAAATGACACACTGTTAAATGGCAATGTAGAGTCTGTAGATGATTTTGCAACATACACCAGAGAATTCAAGATCACTGTAGAAGGCACTCATATCGCACCGCCTACAGAAGAAGAACTGAAAGCTATCCTGGATAAATATTATACAGCAGACAGTATCAAAGATTTTGTAACAGATAAAAATGTGGATCTCAGTAATTGTCAGTCCGATCTTAAGCTGCCAAGATACACACGAATCAAAGATGATGACGGAAATCTTGTATTCAATAATAAAGAGATTACAGTAACTTCAGAGAATGAAGCAATCTCCATCAAACCATATTCATACAGAACTTACACAGATGTCTTCTATGATAAAGATATCACAGGTGACCTTGTGGTAACATTTACACGTCAGGGTGTAACTGTAGAAAAGAGAATTCCTGTAACAGTCAAACCTCTGTCAGAGGAAGCACTGGATGCAGAAGTTGCAATGATGGAGCAGGCCAAATTACATTACTTTGACGGAATCAATGACAGCGCAAATGTAGACAAAGACACTGTTAAGGAAAATCTCCATGCATTTAAAGAAATGACACTTGATGCAGCAGGAGAACCGGTATGGGCATATAATGTTAACGATGTAAAAGGAACAGGTATCATTGCTGATGATCTGTTTGATGATTCATGGATCATGGAAGGTGCAGGTTTTAACAAGTTCAAATCCTCCAATCAGGCAGTCATCACACATGACAATCTTCTGGTTCACAGAAGAGAAACAGACGAAGAGATTACAATTTCTTCTGTACTCAGTAGTGAGAGATATGGCGTATTTGCAAAGAACCATCCGGAAAATGCAAAACTTCAGAAACTGTATAAACAGCCTGTTTCTGTAACTGTAACTGTAAAAGGAACAAAAGCTCCGGCAGAAGGTCTTGCTGATCTGATCACAAGCACAGAAAAACTGTTAGGCGAGATCAAAGAAGGCAAGGAGCCAGGACAGTATCAGGAAGGAACAAAAGACAAACTTCAGGCAGCATTAACGGCAGCAAAAGAAGTACAGGCTAAAGAAGATGCCACAGATGCAGAACGTGAACAGGCGATCAAAGCGCTGAAGGCAGCAGTAAAAGAAGCAGAGGCAGCACAGAATGTTGTAGTTGCCGATGTAACAGTAAGAGTAAACCAGGCATCAGGGCAGCTTCCGATGGTTAAGAAACTGTCCGTAAAAGCAACAACAGCTGAATCTTACGGTTATGTAAAACCGGAAGAAATGAAAAACAAAGTAACAGCAGCAGATGCGTTCTATGCAATGAATGCAGCTGTATATGGTGAAGATTTCGAGAAAGAACCTGAGAAGTATCTTTCTATCGGTGAAAATGGCTGGGTAAATGTAATGTTCGGAAAGCCTGCATCAACAAGTAGCGGATACTATGTAAATAACGTATTTCCTGTAGATGAAAATGGCGTAGGAACAGTTGCAAATAACACTGTTCTTAAGAGTGGTGACGAACTGAGCTTCTTCTTCTACTCAGATACAAAAAACTGGAGTGATAAGTATCTCTACTTCAAAGACATGCCAGCCAAAGCAGAAGCAAAAGTTGCTTTCAATGTTACTCTGTTTGCAAATGGATATCCGACAGATACAGCAGTTGAAGGTGCAAAAGTAGCTCTCAAAAACACTGCAACAGGCGCAATTACAGAAGCTAAGACAAATGCAAAAGGTGTTGCAACGCTGAAAGCTGATCAGGCAGGAACATATCAGATTTATGTATCAGAAGCACCATATAAATATTATATTGTACCAAGTGCAGATATTACAGTTGCAGCCCATACACACAGCTACACATGGAAAACTGTTTCCAAAGCAACTGTATTCCAGCCTGAAAAACAGGAAGGAACATGCTCTGTATGCGGTGAAAAGTCAACAAGAACTGTTGGAAACAAACTTACAGCAACAATCAAACTGAATGCAAAATCCATTAAGCTTCAGAAGAAACAGACAACTAAGAAGATCAAAGTTACAATGGCAAATGGCGATTATGTTAAATCCTGGAAATCCAGCAACAAGAAGATTGTAACTGTTAATAAGAACGGTGTGATCAAAGCAGGCAAGAAGACAGGAAAGGCAAAAATCACAGTAACACTTGCAAGTGGTAAGAAAGCAACACTGAAAGTCAAAGTTCAGAAAGCTAAAGTAACAACGACCAAGATTACCGGCCTGAAATCCAAAGTGACAATAAAGAAAGGTGAAAAACTTGCACTGAAAGCAAATCTGAAACCACTGACAACACAGAACAAAGTAACTTATAAATCTTCCAATAAGAAAGTGGCAACTGTCAATAAGAAAGGTGTCATTACAGCAAAGAAAAAAGGTACAGTAAAAATTACTGTTAAGTCAGGCAAAAAGACAAAAGTAATCAAAGTAACAGTTAAATAATAAGAAATACAGGCAGGCTGGATTTTACTGACAAAAGTAGAACAGCCTGCCTGTTCTTATGTATGTTGGAAAAATCATGATTGTAACAATTATAAGAGAATGACCTATAGACGAAGAAATAAAAAGAGGGTATACTGTTTTTAGAAAAAAGCGAAATGAAAGGGGTACTATCCAATGTGGGAGAAAATCAGCAGGATACTGAAGGGGCAGATCATCACTTCCGTGCTTTATATTGCATTCGGAGTCTGTCTGGTGCTTATGCCTGTCAACATGGTAAACATTATCTGCAAATTTGTATTTGGAATATTGTTGATACTTGTAGGTATTTATCACATACTCATCTATGTGGCAGAGAAACTCAGCGCAACTATATTTGATCTGTTTTCAGGAGGCATACTTCTTGTATTGGGAATCTTTTTGTTTATGAATCCTCAGGTAGTAGTGAAACTTCTTCCAACCCTTCTTGGAACCTTCATTCTTGTAGACAGTATCTGGACGCTGAAAGGCAGCTTTCGTCTCAGAAAAAGAGACCAGGGAACTTGGAAAGCACTTCTTATAGGAAGTCTGATTTTTATTGCACTCGGTATTGCTCTTATCATGAATCCGTTTGCTGCAATAAAATATACAGTCATGTTTGCAGGAGGAATCTTTGTTGTTAACGGAATCACAGATGTTATATTCTGGGCAATGCTGAAACGTGGACTGAAAGAACTGAAACAGGATCTGGAAGCTGTTGACACGGAAGGCGAGTTTACAGAAGAAAATCAGACAGGCAGTGAATATGAGCACGAAATACAGCCTGAACCAGCCGAACCTGAACCAGAGTATGCACCCTGGAGCTCCAGAATGGAAGTCTGGAAAGAATCCGAAGAGGGAAAAACAGTCGAAGATCCTGAGCAGGACGGTGATACACAGGACAACTTAGAAGAAATATCTGTAACACCGGAAACATCAGAAAATCCGGACGAATCAGAAACAGAAGGAGAGGATTCACAGTCAGCAGATACATTCAGTGACCAGGAATCCGTACATCCAGACATGAACAATGCGTCAAATGTCGTATCGCAGGCAACCATAACCGACTCAGATCTTTCCGACACCAAAGACGAAAGTCTTTTATCAGTTTTCTCACGAAAACGAAAATCCCGTAAAGAAGACTGACATCAAAGATCAGCATAAAAATTGAGCTGTTACTGCACTGGAACCAGGCACATAAACCCGCATTTACTGACCTGAAAAACCTTGATCACTTATCACAAGCTACAACATAATACAGAACTCCCGTTATACATAAGCCCGGGGGTGTGAAGAGGGGACTGGCAAGGTCCCCTCTCATATTTTTTTCATTTTTTAAAATATAAGATTTCTAAAATATAAGATATTCTTAAAAAAAGAACACAAATCTTGATTTTTTATCATGGTGTAAAAACTCTCCAAAAACTATAATAAAATCAACTTAAAAAAGAACAAATTATACAAGTAAAGGAGAGAAAAAACACTATGAAAATGAAAAAATTAACAGCAATGGGAATGGCAGTTATGATGGCAGCAACCATGATTCCGGCAGTACCGGCTATGGCAGATGGTGGCGGAAAAGTTTATTATCTGAACTTCAAACCGGAACAGGATGAAGCTTGGCAGAATCTTGCAAAAGCATATACAGAAGAGACAGGAACAGAAGTAACAGTTGTAACAGCAGCTTCCGGACAGTATGAGACAACTCTTCAGTCTGAAATGGCAAAAAGCGATGCACCTACACTGTTCCAGGTAAACGGACCTGTAGGACTGAAAAACTGGAAAGATTATTGCTATGATCTTACAGATGCTGAAATCACAAAAGGCCTTACATCTGACGCATATGAACTGAAAGACGGTGATGCAGTAGATGGTATCGCATACGTAATCGAGTCCTATGGACTGATCGTAAACAAAACCTTACTTGAAAAAGCAGGCTATACTCTGGACGATATCAAGAGCTATGATGATCTGAAAAAAGTTGCAGATGACATTCAGGCAAGAAAAGATGAACTCGGAGTAAAAGGCGCTTTCACATCAGCAGGTATGGATGGTTCTTCTGACTGGAGATTCAAGACACATCTTGCAAACCTTCCGATCTACTACGAATACAAAGAAGACGGAATTGATGACACAGATGCGATCAAAGGAACATACCTTGATAATTACAAAAATGTTTTTGATCTGTACATCACAGATTCTACCTGTGAAGGATCTGAACTTTCTGCAAAAACAGCAGATGACTCAAGAAACGAATTTATCAACGGTGATGCTGTATTCTATCAGAATGGTTCCTGGGAATACGCAGAACTGTCCAAGACATACAGTGACGATGAACTGGCTATGATCCCGATCTACTTCGGTGTAGATGATGAAAACGAAGGTCTTGCAACAGGTACTGAAAACTACTGGTGTGTAAACAAAAATGCATCTGAAGAAGATGTTCAGGCAACACTTGATTTCATGAACTGGTGTGTAACATCTGAAGCCGGAACAAAAGCAATGGCAGAAGATATGGGATTCACAATTCCTTTCAAAACAGCTCAGGCTCCTACAAATGTATTTGTAAAACAGGATGCTGAATACACAGAAGCAGGCCTGACACCTGTATCATGGAACTTCACAACAATGCCTTCCGAAGAATGGAAAAACGGTCTTGGTACGGCACTTACTGCATATGCAGCAGAAACAGGTTCCTGGGACGACGTTGTAAGCGCATTTGTTGATGGATGGGCAACAGAAAAAGCACTTTCTGAATAATCCGGAATAAATCAAACAGCAACAGGGAGGCAGATGTTCTGGCCTCCCTGTATTAACGAAAAGAGGGAGATTTTATGGTAGGAAAGACAATCAAAAAGTGGTGGCCGATTTTTGTACTGCCTACATTTGCAGCATTTGTGATCGGTTTCCTTTGGCCTTTTATCTGGGGCATCTATCTTTCGTTCTGTAAGTTCACAACTGTACAGGATGTGACTTTTGTAGGATTTTCAAATTATTCCAAGATTTTACTGGATAATACATTCAGTCATTCATTCTGGCTGACAGTTATCTTTGCATTTGTATCAAGTATCCTGATCAATGTGCTGGCATTCTTCATTGCGCTTGCACTCACAAAGGGATACAGAGGAACCAATGCATTTCGTACAGTATTCTTCATGCCGAACCTGATTGGCGGTATTGTACTTGGTTATATCTGGCAGACATTGCTGAATGGACTTCTTTCAAAATGGGGTCAGCCACTTCTGTCACTTTCTGCAAGAAATGGCTTTATTGGTATGCTGATTCTTCTGATGTGGCAGCAGATTGGTTATATGATGATCATTTATATTGCAGGACTGAATAACGTATCACCGGATCTGATCGAAGCAGCAAAGATCGACGGTGCTACAAACAGACAGATCCTGTTCAAGATCAAAATCCCGATGATCATGCCATCTGTAACAATCTGTACATTCCTGACACTGACAAATGGATTTAAGATGTTTGACCAGAACCTTTCTCTTACAGGTGGAGATCCTGGCAAGCAGTCACAGTTACTGGCTCTTAATATTTATGATACATTCTATGCAAGAAGCGGACCACAGTGGAAAGGTATCGGCCAGGCGAAGGCCGTTGTATTCTTCCTTCTGGTCATCATCATTGCGCTTGTTCAGCTTAGAGCAACATCATCCAAGGAGGTGCAGCAGTAATGGAAAACAAGAAAAAAAGTCCTCTTGCGACAATCATCCTTACGATCGTCTGTGTTCTCTGGATGTATCCGATTTTACTGATTTTTATCAACGCACTGAAGAAAGAAGCTGCTATTACCACAACTGGTGTATTCAGTCTTCCTAATTCCGAAACATGGAATGGCCTGGTAAACTTTGTAGCCAGTGTGACACAGATGGATTTTCTGAATTCTTTCTGGTACAGCCTTATTATTTCAGTAATGTCAGTTGTACTGATCATGCTTTGCTGTTCAATGGCCGCATGGTATATCGTACGTGTAAACGGTAAGCTTTCAAAAGTATTCTATTACCTCTGTGTATTCAGTATGGTAGTACCATTCCAGATGGTTATGTTTACACTTGCAAAAACAGCAGATACACTGAAATTAAATAATCCATATAATATCTGCATTATTTATCTTGGCTTTGGTGCCGGTCTTGCAGTTTTTATGTTTTCCGGTTTTGTAAAGGGAATACCACTGGAGATCGAAGAAGCTGCGCTTATTGACGGATGCACTCCACTGCAGGTTTATTTCAAAGTACTTATTCCGATCCTGAAACCAACAATCATTTCTACAGCAATCCTGGAACTGATGTGGGTATGGAATGATTACCTTCTGCCTACTCTGGTTCTTGATATCAAAAAATACCGTACTATCCCGATGGCTGTTCAGTACTTCCGTGGAAGTTACGGACACGTACAGATGGGACCTATGATGGCGAGCATCATGATAGACATCATTCCGATCATTATTGTATATCTGGTGTGCCAGAAGCACATTATTGAGGGTGTTGTTGCAGGTGCGGTAAAAGGATGACAGTTTCATAGTGTTGTTTTACTTTTATAATGGGTCCCCGGAAGTTTCCGGGGACCTCTCTCTATACTTCCAATCCATAAAATGGTACAATAGAAATAAAAACAGTAACACAGCAGAAATGGGGAGGAAACAGTATGATTCATGTTCTTATTGTGGATGATGAAAGAATAGAAAGAGAAGGTTTGAAATATCTGCTCTCTATGAAAGAAGGAGAGCGTGAAATATACGAAGCTTCTAATGGAAAGCAGGCACTTCAGATCATCCGTACAGAGGATATTCAGCTACTGCTTACCGATATTAAAATGCCGCATATGGATGGACTGGAGCTGGCGCGCAGGGCTAAGGAAGAAAAGCCGGGTCTTCAGATTATAATATTCAGTGGATATAATGATTTTACTTTTGCACAGGAAGCTATCCGGTATGGTGTTACAGAATATATTCTGAAGCCGGTAGATCCGGATAATTTTCATTCAGTAATAGAAAAAGTAGAAAAAGAAATTTCACTTCGAAAACAGAAAGAGACCAAGGAAATTAAAGAAAAAAATTTCCTTCAGCAGTATTTCCTTCAGGGTTATCTGTATTCCGGAAGCAGGGAAATACTTAACCGGGCAGCAGAACTTATTGATCTCGAAAAATGGGAAGGATGGCATTGTGCAATTCTGATAGAATCAAGTCAGGCCTTTTTTGATACAGCAGAAGAAAACCTTCAGGAAAAGCTGCAGAAGGAACTTCACCGTAAATTTTTTTACCTGAATCTAAATGCCAGACAGTCGCTTCTTCTGTTTCAGGATGTATATTGCGATTATCAGCTTGTAGCAAATCATATTTACAGCTTTCTTAAACGTAATTACATAAATCATTTTTATCTGGCAGTGAGTCGTAAATTTGAAGGTTATGAGTGCCTGCCGGGGATTCTTAATCAGCTTGAACAGCAGATGGAAGAAGAATTTTATCATCCGGAAAAGCATATTTATTCCAATGATGAGGATACACTGAATCTGTCTGTGGGGGAAGTACAGGATTCCCAGCTGATGCAGATGATATCAGAAGACATCAGCCGCAAAGATACAGAACAGCTCCGCAGACATTTCGACTGTCTCAAAGAAAAATATCATGACAATACACAGTATTCTGCCATGTATATTAAATTTGTATTTTCCAACGTGATACAGGAACTCTATCAGGAAAATCAGTTTTCTGGAGAGCGTCGGCTGGAAAAGGAAATAGAAAAACTGTACAACTGTCAGAACATTATGGAAATCATAAAAGTGACGGAAGATAATATAAGGGAATACGAGAAATTCCTGGAACAGTCCATGAGCGAATCAAGAAACGAAGTGGCCACTGTGAAAAAATATATTTATCAGCACTATGATGAAGATCTGAATCTGGAAATGCTTGCGGAAAAGGTATATCTTTCTTCCGGATATTTAAGCTTTATTTTCAAAAAAGAGACAGGAATGAATCTTAATCGTTTCATCCGTGTATTCCGTATGGAAAAAGCAAAGGAATTGTTGTGTAATACAAACATGAAAGTGGCGCAGATAAGTGAAAAAGTCGGTTTTGCCAATGTATCTTATTTCTGCCGTAGCTTCAGAGAGTATTACGGAAGCAGTCCGGAATCCTACAGGAAAGGAACGGGAGAGGATGAACAGACTCCTTAAAATATACAAAAACATGAAATACCGCCATAAACTGACGGTACTTCTGATTGTTGCCAGCCTTGTACCCATGACAGTCCTGGCACTGTACAGTCATATGCGTATGAGTACCTTTATCCGTAACAGTGAAAAAGAAGATATGCAGTCGATACTGGAACAGACGAGGGAAAATACGGACAGTCAGGTGGAAATCTATGCCAGTCTTTTGAATTACCTTACGTATTCACCGGATATTCAGGAGATTATTGAAGAGAAAAATATTGATAATTACTCTGCATATGAAAAATATACAGGAATAGCAGACCCGCTTCTTTCTGTACCGAAATCATATCACGATGCAATCAAGAAGATTCAGTTATTTGCAGACAGCATTCAGGTTGAACATGAGTATACCCTTGTTCCGCTGAAAAAAATACAAGATCAGTGGTGGAGTGATGACCTGGAAGATCAGGTACTGATCCAGTGGAGGGTAGATCTGGAAAAAAAAGAAGTTGCCGCAGTCAGGGAAATTTACGAAAATCAGAAACTGGAAGCTGCATTATGTATAATTCTTGATTATAACAAAGTGTTTCAGCCATTTACAAATATCCTGGAAAAAGATAACGGCGTGCTTATTACGGATGCAGAGGGTAATGTACTTTACAACAGAACCAATATTTCAAAACTGAAAAAAATGTCACCTGAGAATCATCAGGAATTTCTTGACGAAATAAA
Organism: Blautia sp. HCP28S3_G10; assembly: GCF_052065235.1. Lineage (NCBI taxonomy): Bacteria > Bacillati > Bacillota > Clostridia > Lachnospirales > Lachnospiraceae > Blautia > Blautia sp. HCP28S3_G10. The sequence continues at coordinate 18,327 of NZ_JBQHUL010000042.1, forward strand.
AAGAAACTGTGTCCTGACACAGAGCACCAGTGAACAGAATTACTGGAACTTTTATATGTACAAATCCCAGAGTGCGATTTCCAGATCAGTGAGACGACTTTTCCTTGAAGAAATTCCGCTGATCATTCTCTGCGCAGGTATCATTCTGCTTATCGGAACCGTATTTTCAAGGCTTTTTACAAGAAAAATCGAAGAGCTGACAGCAAATATGGACCGTGTGAATCATGGAAGCAGGGAGGTAACAGTTACCAGTAACTCGGAGGATGAAGTGGGAATTCTGATCCAGAGTTTTCGCAGTATGATGGATGAGATCAACCGGCTGATCGATGAGGTTTATGTCAATAAGATCGCGTTAAAAGAATTTGAGCTGAAAGCTCTGCAGGCACAGATCAATCCACATTTTCTTTATAATACGCTTTCTGTCATGAACTGGATGGCTATCCGAAGCGGACAGAAAGACATAAGCAAGGTTACACTTGCATTGTCTACTTTTTACAGAACCGCGCTGAGTAAAGGTGAGGACATGGTAACAGTAGAGACATGTATCCGCAACATGGAAGCTTATCTGGAAATACAGCTGGTCATGCATGATCATAATTTTACCGTAGACTGGGAAATTGATCCGGCAGTCAAAAATGAAAAAGTTCCGAAACTGCTTTTGCAGCCGGTAGTTGAGAATGCACTGGAACATGGACTGGATGAAAAAGAAACAGGTGACAAAAAGTTGTCGTTGTCTTTTGTTGATAAAGGTGAAGAAGTAGAAATTATCGTTAAAGATAACGGGCTTGGAATGGAACAGGAGAAAGCAGAGACTCTTGTTACTTACCAGGCCAAGGGATACGGACTGAAAAATGTAAATGATCGTATCTGTCTTTTGTATGGGGAAAAATATGCTATTCGGATATTCAGTGCCCCTGAAAAAGGAACTACAGTAATTATGAGATTTCCTAAGGAAGGAAAAAAACATGAAGTATAAGATGTTTTTTCTGGCGCTTGCCGCAGGTGTGTGTTTACTGTCAGGCTGTTCCGGAAATACAGTGAAGCAGATAAAAACGCAGACAGGGTCTGCAGGATATAAAAAAGATTCGGAACAGTGGATAAATGCAGCAGAAACGCCTTATGGTAAATACCCGGAACTGGTTACTTATACGCTGGGACAGATGAGTGGAGCCAACAATTCAAATCTTCCGGAAGGGAATACTTATGAGGACAATGCATATACCCGTTATCTCCGCAAGATGTTGAATATACAGAATGAAAATGTCTATATGGAAAGCGAGGACAGGTATGATAATTTGGTGAATATACTTGTTCAGGATCAGACAATTCCTGATGTACTTGTGGTTTCGAACAGGGAAACTCTGAAAGAACTTGTGGACAATAATCTAGTGGAAGATCTGACAGAAGCTTACGAAAACTGTACTTCTGATAAAATAAAAGAAATGTTTGACAGTTATGGAGGGGATCTTCTGGAAGCAGGAAAATTTGACGGAAAGTTAATGGCAATACCTGAAACTGTTGTAGATCACGGGCCGTGTCTGATGTGGTTGCGAAAGGACTGGATGGACCAGCTTGGACTCGAGGATCCGAAAACCCTGGAAGATGCTTATGATATCATAGATGAATTTGTAAAAAACAGAATGGGTACGGAAGAAGGAGAAACTCCGGTGGGACTCGTATGTGATACAGATCTTGTCGGAACAACAAGTTCCAGCTATTCTGTAGATCCGGTTTTTGATAGTTTCGGAGCAAGTCCAAAAAGGTGGATCAGCCAGAATGGAGAGATAACTTACGGATCTCTTACAGAAGAGACAAAAGAAGCATTGAAATGCCTCAGTGAACTGTATAAAAGGGGCACGATTGATCAGAATTTTGCACTGAGAGCACAGAATAATCTGCGTGATCTGGTGGTAAACGGTCAGTGTGGGGCTTTTTTCGGACTATGGTGGACGCCAAATAATCCGCTGGTTGATGTTTATGAAAAAGATCCGTCTGCGGACTGGCAGCCATATTATCTGCAGGCACCTTCAGGAGAGAATAAATATGCGTCTTTCCGGGACAATAAATATGTAGTTGTTCGGAAGGGGTATGAACATCCGGAAATCGTTATGAAAATTATCAGTGTACTTTTTGATTATACAAGATATGAAGCTGATGATGCAGATGAGGTGAATGAATATTTTGCTCTGAATGTAGATCCGACAGCGAGACCGTTAGTCATTAATGTAGATTTTTATGAGGCTACTTACCAGATTACAAGAGATATAAGAGAAGTTCTGTTTGGTTCTCGAAAAGAAGATTCGCTTACAGCAATTGAACAATCGTATTATGAGGCCAGTAATAATTATCTAAGAGGAACTTCGCGTACGGCAGAAGACTGGGCTGCATATAAGTCAAGGATATCAGCAGTCGGACTCCTGGTAGATGGAAATTACACTCCACCTGTCAGAAAATATCTGGATGATACAGATGGTGAGATACCCCAGTCCCTGCAGCAGCTGGAAAAGAATTCTTTTATCCAGATTATCATGGGGGAAAAACCAATCAGTTATTTTGACACCTTTGTTCAGGAATGGTACAGACAGGGTGGGGAAGAGCTGACTGAACATATTCGAAACTCCAATCCGGCAGAATAAATGCCGGATCAGAGTTTCAGGAGTTCGGACAGACGCTGGCGTTTTGTACGGGTATCACCTTCTATATGAAGTTTGGAGTAGATTCGGTTGGTGTACTGCTTGACTGTCCCCTCAGAAAGATACATGGCAGAAGCGATTTCACGGTTACTTAGTCTGCCGGCAATAAGGCGGGCAAGTTCTAGTTCACGATCTGTCAGGGCAGATGCGGCAGCAGGACGGCTCAGTGCACTGGAAAGTGTCACAGAGTTTTTACAGAAACGTTCACCAAGGTTGTGGATTTTCTGCTCAAAAGTGGAATTCCCAAGAAGTTCTTTTATGTAAATATAGTTTTCACAGAATGGAGCAGCGATTTCATCTGGTTCGGCCAGCTGGATCGCTGTTTTTATATATTCACGTGCTTCTTTGTGATACTGAAGAGAATTACAGGCGCCTGCTGCCTGAATCAGTACATGGATTTCACAGAGTGTATATGGAAAGTGTCTGCAGAGAGCCAGCAACGCATCTGTGCGGCCGAGAACTTCCACATAGGATTTCTGAGCCAGATATACCTGGTTTTCAATAAGAGCCATCATGGGTCTGGCAGGGTGCAGATAATGAATCTCATTCAGCCGATGTTCTCTGAAAATTTCCGGAATTTTGTCGGACAGACGGAGAAGCGCATAGTAATATGCACAGATGCTGTCGAAAATATTCAGAAAGAGTGCGTTTCCCATCAGAACAAGTTCAGCACGTTTCTTTTCCTGGAGAATCCATGGAGAAGGTGTTTTATCAAAAAATCCAAGGCGGAGAAACAGAAAATCGCAGCAGAGATCCATGTTTTTCTGAGCATTTCCTGATGTTTTCTGATGTGCCTTGGAAAGAACAACCGATGAGTTCAGAAAATTTCCATGTGCATATTCTGCTTCTGCTTCCATTATAAGTTCTGCGCCCATGCCATGACCTGAAGTGACCTGATAATAATAGGGCATTGCTTCATTCATAATATGGATTTCGTCTGCCAGTTTTCCGGATTCTCTGTGAAACATCATAAGAACAGAAGGAGAGCCGAAAGTCCAGGAGCCATAACTGCGGATGGATACTGCAGGACCGGACATCTGTTTGCAGGCACTTTTGTGAAGACGACTCATGGCAGCAATATTGTTATAACACAAAAAACTCATAATCAGATCACATTCGCCAAGAAGATTTCCACGTTCTTTATCTGAGAAAGAAGGATTATCCGTTACTTCGCAGATCAGAAGATCTTTAAGATGGAGCATTTGGGGAATTTTCTGCCAGGTAAAAAGTCTTCGCATCAGTACGAGGAGACTTCCGGGATGAGATCGGAGGATCTTTTCGGGGCATTGCTCAAGAACATGAAAAATATCTTCGGGACGCACAGAAGCCAGCATAACACCGGCGTCTTTCTGAACAATGCGGAGCCAGGAATCATAGCTGGAAGATTTTTCATAAAAAAGCAGTGCACGGAGATAGTCCTTGTGATTCTCGTAATACTGGCCGTAAAGTTCCTGGCATTCTTTTTGTCTGTCAGTTGAAAACTGACGAAAAAGAAGAGCGGCACAGTACTGGAGCATATGGTGAAAGCGGAATTTCTGTTCAGGGAGCCGTATAATAAAGGCATTATTTTCGGTCATCTGTTTCAGTATCTGTTCGGAGTCAGGAAGACAGGTCACAAAATTAGCCATTGGACCGGTAAATTCATCAGCAGAACTTAAACATGCAAGGAATATTTTTTCGGAAGATGAAAGTGGGTCAATGAGTGCCTCGGTTATCATATTATATATGTCATCATATTTGTCCAGAAGAGAGCCGCGTTGTGTATAGGTGCGAAGATTCAGATAAACAACGGAAAACCAGCCTTCACTTGTCTGGTAGAGCTGTTCTGCCTGTTTTTTTGTTATACGTATTCCGCTGCGGTGCGCATAGGAAAGAAGATCTGAAGAGGTTAATTTCAGATCTTCTGCACTGATGTGATGGATTTTTTTGCCGAGACGCAGAATATCATGACCGGTAAGAAAACGATTCCTGCCTGCTATGATCAGGTGAACATCAGAAGATGCAAATTCTGCAAGTGTGCAGAAAAGTTTAACTGCAAGGGAATCATTCAGCAGGTGAAAATCATCCAGGAACAGATAAGTACTTCCGGAAAAAGAATGAAAATGATCCGACAGGTGCTGAGCAAGAAGAATCACTTCTTCGGTGGTCTGAGGATACTGAAAATGCATGATATCCGGATCTGCTTCTTTCAGAGAGGCCTGAAAACCTCTCCAGAAAAGGGCAGTGCTGTCAGAGTAAATATTAATACGGAAAATCTGACAGTTGTTATCAGAGGAGGCCGTATCCAGAAACCAGTTTACAGCGGTGCTTTTGCCGTAGCCCATAGGGGCGATTACAGACGTGAGTGCATAGTCGGGAACAGAATTCAGAGACTGCTGCAGTCTGGAAGAGATAAAAGTCTGACTAAGTTCCTGTAAATGGTTCATGGAAGAGCCTCCTTGCTGTTATTTATACCAGAGTTTCAGGCATTTTACTTTGCGGTTTTGCGGATCTGTGATAAGTTTGCCCACGTATACTTTGATGCGTTTGGTTTTCCCTGGTTTCAGATTGACTTTGTGGTTTTTTGTCAGTGTTATGGTTTCATTCAGAGTCATGGTGTATCGTAATTTAACTTTTGTTATGGTTCGCTGAGAAGTATTTCTGAATGTAAGATAGTAATAGGTTTTTCCGGTATTCGGATTATAGGTATATCCGGAAATTTTTACTTTCAGCTGATTCAGCTTCGGAGCGGGCCGTTGAACTGTAAAACGGATTGATTTACGTTTTCCGTTCAGAGTAAATGTGATGGTTGCTTTGCCGGGCTTTCTGGCAGTCAGTTTTTTGCCGGAAACAGAGATTACACTTTTTTTATTTGATTTTACATTCTTAATAGAGCATTTTCCGATTCCCATCTGAAATACATAATTCGAAATATGTTTTTTCTGCTTCAAAGTTATAGAAGCAGAAGAAGGAACATAAAAAGAGGTTTTGTGGACCGTAATTGACTGTTTCGATGAGACACCGCGGTAAGTTACGATGCACTGTGTGGTTCCTGCTTTCTTGGCACGGATATGGAGCTGGAGGGAAGTACCTAAAAAGTCTTTTTTGGTCAGAGATACAATGGACGGATCTGAAAATCTGACAGAAACCTGCTCTGGCTGTACATATTCCCAATATGGTAATTCAGGATCAGAGATACTGAGAGAAAGCGTGTCATTGTCTCCGGGATAAAGAGGGTTTATGCTGTTGGGTTCCAGAGAAACCTTTGGCAGTTTCGGAGCTACAGGCTGTGGTTTTACTGGCGGTTTCGGAACAGCAGGTGAAGGTTTCGGTACTTCCTGAAGTGTGAAATCAAGGCTGAAAGTATATTCATCAATATTTCCGTCCCATTCATCTTCCTCATCAAGCGGAAAACTGAGTTTCAGTTCAGACGGATGGACATTGTAAAGAGTTCGTTTATCGCTATATGTTGTACTACCTTTATTATACATAGTAACGCTGTCACCGTCTACAGAATATATGATCCATTTCGGAAGAGTTGCCGGAGCCTGCTGTGGATTATCAAAGGAGACAGAAATACTTAAAGAATAATCTGCAGGGTCTGAAGACGGCATTTTAAGTTCTTCACGGTACATATCATCAAGAAAAGATATGACTTCTGTGCCCTTAAGGTGTACACCGTTGGTGAGCTGTTCCTGGATAATATCAGCCTGGACAGGGTTTGGAAAAAGCAGTGTTAGACATGCTGCAAGGAGCAGCAGAAGAATCCGGATGGGATAAAAAGTTCCGGACAGAGAATTGTTTTCCTTTTTCATATAAAAATCCCTCCTTTTTATTTTTATTTTATAAAAAAGGAGGGAAAGATTCTAGTAACTAAAGGTTATATTTGATTATTATATATTATTTTCCGAGATGCCAGATATCATTGTTATATTCCTCTATAGTACGGTCGGAGGAGAAAAAGCCGGCTTTGGCAATGTTGATCAGAGTACGGCGTGTCCAGTCTTCACGGTTATGGGCATAATCATTCATTGCCTGCTGTTTGCGTACAACATAAGCATTAAAATCAGGGAGTGTCTGGAACCAGTCTTTTCCGATCAGTTCATTCTGAAGGCGAAGAAGATTTTCCTGATTTCCGTATTTCATCATTTCATCACCGGTAAGAAAATCAATGGCACGGTGAAGATTCGGATCAGCTTCATACCAGTCACGGGAACAGTAATCACCAGCTGCATAACGGTGGATGACCTGATTGCTGCTCTGACCGAAGATATAGATATTTTCATTGCCTACTGCTTCACAGATTTCGACATTTGCGCCATCCATTGTACCAAGAGTCAGGGCACCATTAAGCATGAACTTCATATTTCCCGTGCCGGAAGCTTCTTTTGAGGCAAGACTGATCTGCTCGGAAAGATCACAGGCAGGAATCATTTTTTCAGCAGCTGATACGTTATAGTTTTCAACGAAAGCAAGCTGCAGCCATGGAGATACCTGAGGATCATTTTTGAACACGTCAGACAGTGTAAGGAGTGCGTGAATAATATCTTTGGCAATAACATATGCTGGTGCTGCCTTTGCACCAAAGATACTGACAAGTGGTACTGCAGGAACATGTCCTGCTTTGATTTCCAGATATTCATGAATAAGAAACAGAAGATTCAGCTGCTGACGTTTATATTCATGAAGCCTTTTGGACTGGATAGAAAACATGGCTTCTGTATTAAGGTGAAGTCCCTGTTTCTGCTCGAGCCATTTTGCAAGGGCTGTTTTGTTTTCCTTTTTGATCTGAGCAAGTCTGTCCAGAACTTTTTTGTTGTCTTTATAATCTAACAGTTTTTCCAGGCCGGAAGCATCTTTTTTGAAGTCATTTCCGATAAGAGATTCAATTTCTTCCGTAAGGGCAGGGTTACATTTCAGAAGCCAACGGCGGAAAGTGATCCCATTTGTCTTGTTGTTGAATTTCTGTGGATACAGATGATAAAAACCGGAAAGCTCGCTTTCCTTCAGGATTTTGGTATGCAGTGCAGCTACACCGTTGGTAGAGTGAGAAAAATGAATGTCCATATGAGCCATGTGGATAACCTGGTTATGATCAATGATAGCCAGATTTTCATCATCAGTGCGTGTTTTAGCCAGAGTATCCAGCTTTTCAATAACCGGGATAAGCTGCGGAACTACCTGTTCCAGATAATTCCGAGGCCATTTCTCAAGGGCTTCTGCAAGAATTGTGTGATTTGTATATGCGCAGGTGTCTGTGACGATCTGTACTGCCTCATCAAAGGAAATTCCTTTTTCTCCCAGAAGACGGATCAGTTCAGGAATAACCATACTTGGATGAGTATCATTGATCTGGATCGCTGCATAATCAGCAAGATCATGATAATCACATCCACGTGCTTCACATTCTGAAAGAATCAGCTGTGCACCGGCAGAAACCATCAGGTACTGCTGGTAAATACGGAGTAGTCTTCCATTTTCATCAGAATCATCAGGATAGAGGAAGAGGGTAAGATTTCTGGCAATATCTTTTTTATCAAAAGAGATACCTTCTCCAATGATTGACTCATCTATGGTATCCAGATCAAAAAGATTCAGGGTATTGGTGCGTCCCTCATAACCTGTTACCGGCAGTTTATAAAGTCGTGCCTGATAGGTATTTCCTGCAAGTGTTACCGGAAATACTGTGTCTGTGGCCTGAGCAGCACACTGATCTGTCAGCCAGAAATCAGGAGTTTCATTCTGGACATTGTTTTTGAAGTTCTGGTGAAAAAGTCCGCAGTGATAACGGAGGCCCACTCCATCACCAGGAAGGTCGAGGGTTGCAAGGCTGTCAAGAAAACATGCAGCAAGGCGTCCAAGTCCACCGTTTCCAAGACTCGGCTCCGGTTCCTGCTCTTCAATGTCAGCCAGGGACTTTCCTGCTTCTTTTAATATTTCCCGCACATCGTCATAAAGACCAAGATTGATAAGATTGTTGGAAAGCAATTTGCCTATAAGGAATTCAGCAGATATATAATAAAGTTTTCGACCAGTTACTTCTTTGGTCTGTTCTGCGCTTTTTTCATGGATTAGTTTAAGCAGCGCAGAATAGATTTCACTGTCTGCAGCATCTTTAAGGGATTTTCCACAGTAGTCATTAAGCTTCTGGAATAAATTTTTGTTCATGGAAGTTACTCCTTTCATATAGCGTAATAATATTTTACATCTGATATATTTATAGCATATTTTAACAGTCGATTCTTGCAAAAATAGGGCAAATAGTGATACAATCCTATCATATTATAAGAGAGGTACTGAATTATGGAGAGAGAATGCAGTATAGAATTTCAGGAAACAAAACAACATGGAAGCAGACTATTTCCATTTAATATATATCCCTGTACAATTCCACTGGATTTTCCATCTGTTTCACTTCACTGGCATAATGAGATGGAACTGATATATGTAAAAAAAGGAACAGGGACTGTTCAGATGGAAACTGAGAGTTTTAAGGGAAAGGCAGGCGACATTTTTGTCGTACCGCCGGGAACACTCCATGCGCTTCAAAAATCAAAAGGTTTTTCGATGGAATATGAAAATATTATATTTGAAATTGGATTTCTGGGTGCAGGAGCGGCGGATTTATGTGCTGGGGAATTTCTTGTTCCACTGGCTGCCGGAAAACTTCTGCCAGCAGTCTGCCTCAGCCCGGAGGATATAGGATATGAGGCGGTAAAAAAATGCCTTGCGCAGATGGAAGACCTCTGCAGATCGAGGGAAAAAGGATATGAGCTTGGTGTGAAGGCAGCTGTACTTCAGATGTTGTTTCTGCTTATAAGAAAATATCCTTATATAAAAGAAGTTTCTTCACCGGACAGGGAGAGGCTAAAAGAAGTATTGCAGGAAATTACAGAAAAAACCGGGGAAAATCTTACGGTTTCTTATATGGCAGAGTTTTGTGGATTCAGCTGCAGCCATTTTATGAGATGGTTCAAAAAGATGACGGGTGTAAGTTTTACTGCATATGTTAATGAAAGAAAGCTTGCAGCGGCAGCAGAGAAATTACGCCAGACAGAGGACAAGATACTTGCTGTTTCACAAGAGACCGGATTTCTGAATCTGTCAAACTTTAACCGTCAGTTTAAAAAAAGATATGGAGTAACTCCGAGAGAATATAGAGAAATGATAGGCATTTAACCGAATCAGGGAAGTTCCCTGCGTCAATTGCTCAGAATCTGTTTATCTCACTCAGAGTAACAGAAGAAGATGCAAATGCTGAAGCAGAAGAAACAACAGAAGATGCAGCAGAATAATGAAATGATAAAAAGATCATCAGCGATGGTGATCTTTTTTGGGAAAATTGAAAAAAAGTGTTGACAGCCCGGTTGGAAAGTGTTATTCTAACTGAGCTGTCGCAAGAAATTGTTTCTTCTGCATCAACAATTTAAAAAGTTTTGAAAAAACGAAAAATAATTGTTGACAAAGAGAAATGAGTGTGATAAGATAGCAAAGTCGCTTGAGAGAGCGGTACATCACTTCAAAAAAGTTTTGAAAAGACTTAAAAAAGTTCTTGACAAACAAAAAAAGAATGTGATAATATATATGAGCTGCCTGAGAGACGGCGCAAAGAACATTGATAACTGAACAGTGAAACACATACGATTCTCGAAAATTTCTTTAAATTAAATTTTTAAGAACAAACCTTAAAACAGTAAAACGGGAAGATAGCCAAGTG